>JBIIUN010000268.1:0-7092 GCA_044339945.1 Kapaibacterium sp. (SeqCode) | reverse complement strand
CCTGGCGGGCATTGACCAGGATCACCGTGAACCCACGCTTTCCGGGAGTGGGTGGACCGGAATCCCACAAACCCCGGTCACCCCGCTGTCCGTCAGCCACCGGCCCAAGGGTGGCGGGGAAAGACTGCCCCCCAGCAGGACAGTGGCGCGGGCTCGCCCGTGAATCAGCCAGGGATCTGAGCGACATGCTTCCGTTCGGGCACGCAAGCACCGTGTGAAACATCGGTCATCGCCCGCAGGAACCACGCCCGAATTCATCACGCTCCGGACACCAGGAAGATTTCCTCCACAATCAGGCTCGCTCGCCGCCTGTTGGAAGCGCCGGTTCCAAACAAACCCACGCGAAGGCGCAAAGACGCAAAGGAGGGAAAGCAAACCAAGCGTTCCTTCCCGTGTCTTCTCTTTGCGCCTTTGCGTCTTTGCGTGCGCCCTATTCCCGATCCGGGATGTCCGGCTTGGCCCGCACCAGCGTGGCGCGCGGGAGCCACACCACCCGTTCGTCGGGTCCGCAGCTGACCGTGGGCGGCAGGTGTCCCTGCGCCTGGGCGGTGATGTCGATGCCGATCACCGCGAAGTCGCCCGTGTCGAGCGCCACGATGTCGGGACAGCCCCGGCACGCCACGGTGCGCTGGCCGTGCGCGTGCGGATCGGGACCGAGCCGGTGCAGGAACTTCATGGCGGCTGTCGTTCGCTCCGAATCCCCCGCCGGACAAGTCCGTTCCGCGGAAAGTGGTAAACTGGTGGGATGACCTCCCGGCTGCCCCGCTTCCAACGTGCGCCTGAACGCGCCACCACGTTCCGACTCACGGAACGCGACTTGGAGATCCTGCGGCAGGTGCGCCGCCATCGGCTGCTAAGTTCGCGGCAGCTCACGCGGTTGCTGGGTTCACCGCAGCCGTTGCTCCGCCGGCTGCACTTGCTGTTCCACCACGGTTACCTCGACCGGCCCAAGGCCCAGCTCGACTACTTCCATCGCCTGGGTTCCCGGCCGTTCGTGTATGGCCTGACGCCCAAGGGCGGACGCGTGCTCGAACCGGAAGGCCGGCCCGTCACCCGCCACGATCACCTGAACCTCACGCGCCGGCACCTCGAACACACGCTGCTCGTCGCCGAGGTCATGGTGACGCTGGAGCTCGCCGTTCGCGTTCGCGAAGACGTGCGGTTGGAGCGGGTCGAAGAACCGGACCCGCGCTGGTCGGTGACGGTCGAGCACGGCGGCGCCAGCAGGCGCGTCGGGCTGGTGCCGGACCAGGTCGTTGTCTTGGAACAGGCCGGTCAACGGATCGTGGTCTGCCTCGAGGCCGACCGCGGCACCATGCCGGTCACGCGGGCGTCGCTGGCCTGGTCGTCGGTCTGGCGCAAGCTGCTCGCCTACGTCGCGGTTTGGACCGCCGGCCGCCATCGACAGTTCGGCGCCAGCCGCCTGCGCGTGCTCACGGTGGCGGGTTCGGCGACCAGGTTGGATGCCTTGCGGACGGTGTGTGAACGCCTCGACCGCGGGCATGGCCTGTTTGTGTTCACCGACCTGGCCGGGCTCGACCTGGACGCGCTGCTGTGAGGGGTCGCCTTTGCGGACCGGGGCCGCTTCATGGTAGGATGCCCGATTGGAGCCGGCCCATTCCGGGCCGGACCACAGAACCTCCAAACTCGTTCCCCATGTCCTACCTCGACTTCCGGGCCCTCAAGGCCCGCGTCTCCATCCGGCAGGTGCTGGATCACTACGGACTCACCGCGCAGCTCAAGGCCGCCGGCGAGTCGCTCACGGGCAAATGCCCCATCCACCGCGGCGACCGCGCGGACTCGTTCCGCGTCAGCCCCGCCAAGAACTGTTACCACTGCTTCTCCTGCCAGGCCCACGGCAACCAGCTCGACCTCGTCGCCGCCCTCGAAAACTGCTCCGCCAAGGAGGCCGCCGCCCGGCTCGCGTCTTGGTTCGGGCTGGAAGGAACGGAAACGAACAGCGAAGGCGCGAAGACGCGAAGAACGGAACCCAGACGGGAACCGATGAAGGTGCCGACGAAGCCACCGGTTCAAACGGAGCGCGCGCCTGCGGCCGCCCATGTGAACCGCGCCCCGGCTGGCCCCAACAAACCGCTCGGGTTCTCCCTCGCGGACAAGCTCGACTACACGCATCCGTATCTGACGGAACGCGGGCTCACCGACGCCACCATCCGGGAGTTCGGCCTGGGCTTCTGCCAGGCCGGCACCCTGATCGGCCGGATCGCCATCCCGTTGCATAACGGGACAGGCGAACTGGTCGGCTATGTCGGCCGTTGGCCGGGCGAACCGCCCACCCCGGAGACCCCGAAATACAAACTGCCGAAGGGGTTCCGGAAAAGTGCCGAGCTCTTCAACCTGCACCGCGCCCTCCGGGAACCGGCCGAGGCGCCGCTCTACCTGGTGGAAGGTGTCTTTGATGTCCTGCACCTGTGGCAGCACGGTCTGCGGAAGGTCGTCGCCTTGCTGGGCAGTTCCCTCGCGGCCGAGCAGGAAGCCCTGCTGTTCGACCGGACACCCTTCGCGCCGCAGCTCGTGCTGCTGCTCGACGCGGATGACGCCGGCCGGAAAGCCACGGCGGACATGCTGTCGCGGCTCGCGCCGCGCACCTTCGTGAAGGTGGTCGCTCTGACCCGCGAAGGCATGCAGCCCGAACACCTCACCCCGGCGGAGATCACCTCCCTGCCGTATCCGGGGGACCGGCCGTGAGCACGGACAACGTTCACCGTTCGGGAGGCCACTGACATGGCCGCCGCGAAGTTTTCGCCCGGCCGGCTGGTCACTACCCCGGGCGTGTTGGCCCAAGTGCCCGCCAACGAAGTCCTGCTCGCCCTCGCCCGCCATCTGCGCGGGGACTGGGGTGACCTCGACCTTCACGACCGCGAAGTGAACGACGAGGCTTTGCGCACCGGCGAACGCCTGCTCTCCGCCTACGTCACCACCAACGGCGTCCGCTTCTGGATCATCACCGAGGCGGACCGCAGTTCCACCTGCACATTGCTGCCGGAGGAGTATTGAAACCCACACGCCCCACCCAACCGGTGGGGCGTTTTTGTTACATCGCGACCGGGCGGATTGCGGCGGTTCCCCGGCCCTAGCACTTGCCGCCGGGGCGCGGCCGGAGACCCGCTTACCACAGCGGGGTGCCCGCCTCCCGGTGCAGGCGCTCCAACTGGATCTGCGCGCCCTGCACTTGCAGGACCAGCTCGTTCAGGCGCCGCCGCCGGGCCCGCAGTTCCTGGTTGAGCGCGCTGATTTCGCGGGCCAGTTCCAGCCAGGCCACCCGTTCCACGGCCGGGTGGTTCAATCGCTGCCGCAGGCGATCTTCCAGGGCATGCACCTCCCCGGCCAACGCCTCCCGGGTGGAGGACACTTCAGCTAGGCGCCGGGTGGCGGCCTGGATTTCCGGGGCGAGGCGGGCGAGCGGTTCCGGGTTCATGGAGTTTTCGTCTGTGAATGCGGCTCGCACCGGCCGGAAACCACTCCCGGCGCGGATCGTTGCGAACACTGCCCGGCTACGCTGGCGGGGCGCGGAATTATGCACGGGCGCCAGCCGGGACCGTGAGGGCGGCCCGGGGAATGGGTGTTGGTTGGGGCGGATCGTTTCGCGCCGGCCGGCGCAGCGGGCAGGCTGGCAGCCTGCCCTACCTTGCGGGCCTCGCTTTGTCCGCCGTGACTTTCGGGCCGGGCACTCCCGGACACTTACCTGCCACGGCGGACGCCGCGTTTTTTCCCCGATTGTTGGGGCGTGGTGGTCCCGGTTAGGTCATCCCCTCTTGGCTCTGACGGCGCAGGGCCTTTTCCCCACGCCGTATCGCGCCATTGGTCTGGAATACCTTGCACACCGCCGCACCCACCAACACCAACCGAAAACCGTAGTTGTTGTTACGATTGCCGGCGTCGTTGTTGTTGCGATAGGACGACAGCAGGTTGCGGGGATCATTGTTGATCCACGACCCGCCCCGCAACGAGCGCGTCGGCCGGGGCCACCACTTCCAGTCCAGGACCAGCCTGGCTGAAAGCTGAAATTTTTTCGGGCGCTCCGCGCGGGCAGACCCGAAATCCAAAAAGCCAAAGAACAGAAGACAAAGGGTAAAAGGGCCAAAGAACAGAGGGTGACCCGACAGGGGACGACCTAGCACACCGCCGCACCCACCAACACCAACCGAAAACCGCAGTAGCTGTAACGAGAGCCGGCGCCGTAGAGGCTGCGAGAGGACGACAGCAGGTAGCGGGGATCACCGTCGATCCACGACCCGCCCCGCAACGAGCGCGTTCCGGTCTTCCCGTCATAGTAATCCGCCACCCACTCCCACACGTTTCCGCCCAGATCATACAATCCCTGCGGGTTCGCCCCAAAGCTCCCCACCGGCGACGTATGTTCGTAGTCATCCACTTGGAGGCTTTGGCCGTAGTTCCCCGCCCCCTTCGGCGGCGGCCAATCCTGCCCCCACGGATACGCCCACGGATGGCTCCCCGCACCGATCTTCGCATCCTTCTCCTGGGGACTCCGGCCCTTCCCGGCCCGTTCCTCCGCTTCCCCGATCCCCACCGCCCAGCTCCACTCAGAGTCCGTCGGCAACCGGTAGGTTTGCGCTTGGCCGATCTTTCCCTCCCCGCGCTCCTTCGCCGTCAGCCACGCGCAGAACTTGCCGGCGTCTTCCGAGCTCACGTTCACCACCGGGTGGGTGTCCCCCTGCGCAAAGCCGGGATTCTTCCATGCCGCGTCCACGCCCGCTTCCGCCGCCGCAAACGCCGCGTAGTCCCGCACCCGCGTCGCCCACACCGAAAACAGCACGCTCTCCTGCCCATCCACGCTCGTCACCACCGGCACGAACTTCATCCCCAGGCTGTTGGTGAAGGGCTGGGCCTTCGTCGCGGGGATCACAGCCGGGGCCGCCGGGGCCTTCGGCGCGGGCGGGGTTTTCTCCACGCGGCGCACGCCTTCCCCGTGCCATTCCAGTTCGCCGGGTTCACCCGGCTCGGCCACCTGCCAGTTCGCACACAGCGCGCGCCAGGCCGCGCGCCGCAGCTCGGGTGTGGCCAGCGGGCTGCCGGCCACTCGTTGGTATTTGGCCCAGTCGGCCCGGAAGGCGTCCTGTCGCCGGGCGAGTTCCTCCGCCCGCAGCCGGGCGATCTCGGCCTCGCGGCGTTTCCGATCTTCCTTGGCTTGCCGCCGCAGGGCCTCCATCTCCGCGGCCTCGCGTTCGCGCTGCTCGATGAGGGTGACCAGTTCGTCCAGGGTGTTGCTGCCGGCCAGGGCGACCGGGCCGCCCAGCCGTTGCTGGAGGGCAGCGATCTGGCGGTCGAGTTCCGCGGCCTCGGCCTCGCGGGCGGCGAGTTCGCGCTGCTGTTCCTCCCGGGCGCGTTGGGCGTCGGCCTCGGCCTGCTCCAGCGCGCTCAGCCGGTCACGCCGTCGCGCCAGTGCCTGCTCCAGCGAGGCGTGACCGGTGCGGAAGAGCACAAACTCGCCCTCCGGAGCGCCACCGGCATCGTGGAGGTGGCCGAACACGGGCTGCTGCGCCGCGCTGCCCGCCACCGGGACGCGCACGCGCTCATGGAGCTGGCTGGGCAGCAGCCAAGGGTCGCGGTGCTGCTCGAGCGCCTGGAGCAGGAAGCCGGTGAACACGGAATGCTCGCCCAGGCCGCCGTCGCTCACGGGTTCGAGGGCGCCGGAGGTCAGCGCGTGCCGGCTGCTGGCGGCGAAGGCGGTGCGCACGTAGGCATCGGTGATCACCGGCGGGGCCTGGCGCGACACGCGCAGGAAATCGCCGGCGAAGCACGAGTCGCTCACCAGCAGGATGTGGCGGGCCGGACAGGAGCGGAGCAGCGTCTTGACGGTGTGGTTTTCGATCCACGAGGCGGCGGCGGTCCGGGCGTTGGTGCCGGCGATCACCTGGCCTTCCACCGGAATCCAGGCGCCGCCGGAAATCTTGTCCAGGTGGCCGTGACCGGCGAAGTAGATCAGCAGCGAGTCGTCGGGCGTGAGGGTTTCGGCCAGGCGATAGAGTTCGTCGACGATGCGGGCGCGGGTGGCCTCGGCATTGAGCAGCCGGGTGATGTGCGTGAAGCCGTAGTCGCGCCCGAGCAGCTCGGCGAGCGCCGTGGCGCCGCGCGCGGCGGTCTGGAGCCGGCCCCAGTGGGCGTAGAGATCAATGCCGATGGCCAGCAGGTGGAAGTTGCCCAGCGGCACGTCCACCGCCGGGACGACCGGGGCGGAATGGGGGCCGACCATATTGCGTTGCGGGTCATTCATGGGGCAGGGCTCGATGGCGCGGAAAGTTGCCGCGCGTCCCTGGCGGAGGCAACGGCGGAACGGGCGGGCTCCGCCGGCACCCCGCGCGGAGCGAGGTCCGCCCCGGCCAGCGTGGCGAAATCGTCCGCGCGGTTCTGGAAATGGCGGGCGTGGGTTTCCAGCGCCACGACGTGGCGGCGGGCGGGGGCATCCGGCGCGCTTTCGGGCGGCAAGGCGGCCCGGACGAGGGCGGCCTCGGTGGCGGCGGCTTGCGCCAGCTCGTTTCCCAGGCGGGCAAACTCGGCGAGCACCGGGCCGAGTTCGCCGGCAGCCGCGGTTCCGCGGGCAGGCCCGGCGCATTCCTGGGCCAGGCGATAGGCGGCCTCGAACTGGTCGCCTTGCAGCCGCCAGGCGCGCAGCGAATCCGTCAGGTCTTCGGCGCGACCGGGCAAAAGGAGGCAGAGGGAAAGCGCCAGCCACCGCAACCAGTGGGCGGGCGAGGGGAGGAGACCGATCCAGAACAGCAGGCAGTCGAGCAGGGCGAGCAGCGGCATGTTGGCGAAGGGCGGGAATGGAGGCATTTCCCTTCCGGCACCCGCCGTGGTTACGGAGCCCGGCAGGAATTCCATGCAGCGTGCTGGCGAGGGCGGCGGACGCGGAGTCGTCGCATCGTTGCACCGGGGCAACCGGGGCCGGTTCGCGTGGTAGCCGCGGACGTAAGTCCGTGGCGGTGCCGGGCGGCGCGGCCTGACTGCCACCGACTCAAGTCGGCGGCTACGGCGAGGGCTCCGACCGTTAGTCCCGCACAGGGTAATCCGATGCCCCCACCTGGAGTCGGCGCTTGAAACAGCGCTTCGGAA
>JBIIUN010000252.1:0-7438 GCA_044339945.1 Kapaibacterium sp. (SeqCode) | reverse complement strand
ATTGGATGGGCTGGCTGACGTGGTTGATTAGCAAAAGACGTCTGCTTGGCTCCATTTATCCCCGTAAGGCCAAATTCACGGTCCTCGGCTACTACCTCCTGTTCGCAGCGGTGGCCGTGATCGCCGTAATCACCGGCTAACACAATTGGCTTCAAGATGTGCGCAATCCAAACTTTGAACACCGAACCTCGAACGCTGAACTTTGAGAGGCGCGGGGGAGTAATCCAAAGCACGTTCGGAGTTCAGAGTTCCGGGTTCAATGTTCCGAGTTTTCCGAGCATCCCATGAAGTTCGCCCACACTTGGCTGCTGATCGCCACGCCGTTCCTCACGGTGTTGCTGTGGCTGTTGCTCCGCTGGGGTGACCGGCGCCGGACCCGCTTGCGGGAACAATTTGCCGGCGGCGGCGTGAAGACATGGGCGAAGCCGGCGGCCAATACCGCAGTTCAACGGCTCAATCTCACGCTCATTCTGGGCGCCTTTGCCCTGCTGCTGCTGACCCTGGCGCGACCGCTCTACTTCGAGCGTGACGAGCAGTCGGAACTCCAGGGCGTGCCCTACCTCATCGCCCTGGATTCCTCGCGCTCCATGCTGACGATGGACGTGAAGCCCAGCCGCTGGAACGTGGCGACCAACGCCATTGACCGGTTCCTCGCCGACACCAAGGCCGACCGCATCGGTCTGCTCACCTTCAGCCAGGTCGCGTTCCTCAATGCCCCGCTGACGTTCGACACGCTGGCCCTGCGCACCACGGTCCATTACCTCGACCCCGAGCAATTCATCGACCTCACGGGCTCGGCCCTCGGCTCCGCGCTCGAACGCGCCGGCCGCTACTTCGCCAGCAACCAGGTGCCGCAACGCCTGCTGATCCTCGTCTCGGACGGCGAGGATTTTTCCGGGGCGCCCGTGGAACTGGCCCGGCGGCTCAAGCGCCAGCTCGGCCTCACGGTCTGCACGATCGGCGTGGGCACGACCACCGGGGGCACGGTGCCCATGCACGCCTACGGCGGCGGCACGGCCAAGAATTCCTTCGGCCAGCAGGTCATTTCCCGGCTCAACGAGAGCAACCTCCAGCGCCTCGCGGCGGCCAGTGGAGGACGCTACTTCCGCCTGGGCGAACGGGGCGAAGGTTTGGCCCAACTGCGCAAGGAAGTGCTGCAACCGCTGGCGGAGGCCGCGGCCAAGTCCGACCTGAAGAACTACCGGGAACTGTATCAGCTGCCGCTCGCGCTCGCCGTGCTGTGCCTGCTCGCGCGGGTCTGGCTCGGCAGCGACCGCCGGACAGCCAACCGCAAGCTGCCGGCGATCCGCCTGAAGCCGGCGGCGGAATGACCCACGAGGAACTGCGCGATGAATGAACCAATTCCCAGCCACCGGAAAGCCACGACCCGGCCCCAACCCGCACGCCGGCTCACATTGCGGCTGACGTGGTTGCCGCTGCTGCTATTGGCCTGGGCCTTCGGTGTCGGCTCCTCGTTCGCGGCGCCGCTCGACGTGGCGCCGTTGCAGGCCCAGATCACCAACGGCCAGTCCGCTCAGGCCCTGGCGACGTTGGCCGCGGCGTTGGAGCGCGATCCCGACAATGCCCGCCTGCTCTACAACCACGCGGTGGCCGCCTACGCGGCGGGCAAGTTCGACGACGCGCTGCTGTCGCTGGACCGGGCGGAAGCGCTGGGCAAGGGCGCGTTGGTGCGGCGGGTGAAGTTCCAGAAGGGCAACGCCGAGTTCCGCATGGGCCTGGCGGCGCGGAAGGCCAATCTGGACGAGACCATCTCGCGCTGGCGGGACTCGATTCGGCATTATGCCGAGGCGCTGAAGGACTCGGACGATCCTTCGACGGAAGCGAACTTCAACTTTGTTCGCCAGCAGCTCCTGCAACTGCTGCTGGAGGAAGCCAAACGCAACCTGGCGGCCGCCCAGAATCCCGCCCTCGCCCCGGTGCAGAAGATCGACCAATTGCGCAGCGGGTTTGAGAAGTTCCAACAAGCCGCCGAACTCGCGCCCGAAAGCCCCGAAGCCCAGGCCGGCGAACAGAACGCCCGCGACCAACTGGCGAACGCCTTGGCCAAGGAAGGCACGCGCAAGGCCCTGACCACGCGAATGGTGAATCCCAGCCGGTTCGAGGCCCCCATCCCGCGCCTCGACTACAAGGAAATCGAGGAAGGCGTGGCGATGCTGGAGGACGCCCACCAACTGAAGCCGCAGGACAAGGACATCGAGTCCATGCTGGAACAGGCCAAGGATCGCCTGGCCGACGCGCTCACCCAGCACGCGCAGAACCTCATGATGCTGGAGCCCAACATGCCCTGGCCGAAAGAAAGGCTCGCGGTCCTGCGCATGGCCAAGGAAAAGGCCGAGGAAGCCCTCGACAAGCGGCCGAAGCACCAGATGGCCCAAGCCACGCTCGACGAGGCCAACCGGCGCCTCGCCAAACTGATGGAGGATTTGGCCGACCAGCTCGCGATGCAGGCGGAAGTCAGCAACCTGGAACAGCAAACCCAACAACTCACGCAGGCGCTCGACTTCTACCAGCAGTCCCAGGAACTCCAGCCGCAGAACCAGAACATCCCGCCCAAGTCGCAGCGCACCCAAGACAAGTTGGAGCAGGCGCTCGACAAGCTCGCCGACAAGCTGATGAAGGACGGCGGCGACAAGGAGTCCATGGAGTCGAAGGCCGCCCGCCTCGAAGGTGCGGAACAGGCGCTCAACCAGTTGCAGGGCCTGAGCCCCTCCGAACAGACCGCCCAGAAGGCCGACCAGGTGGGCAAGCAGCTCGAAGGCTTGCGCGAACAACTGTCCCAGCAGGCGGGCAAGGATGGGAAACCCCAGCCAGAACCCGGCCCCGGCCAGCAGCAGCAACCCCAGCCCGGGAACGCGGGCGTGCCGCTGGATTCACCGCCGAAGGTCAACACGCCCGGAACGAAGGGGAAGTTCAACTCCAGCGCGATGAACAAGGGTCAGGATTACTGACGCTTCTGCCCGGCGAGCCGAAAACTATCGGCGGACCAGTTTCACCGAACCGAGGTCGAACCACACGTCGCCCTTGGTCGCCCGCAGTTCGAGGATCACGGTCGTCTCCTCGTCGCCCCCCAGCTCGAAATCGAAGGTCAACAGCGTCCAGTCGGCCGTGCCCTCCAGTTTGTGCGTCCGTTGCGCCCCGCTGATACGGATGCCGACCCCGGCGCCGAGATTGCCCGTGTAGGCTTGCACGTTCCGGGTGGCTGCCCGTGCCGTGAGCCGATAAAGGCCGGATGGCAGTTTGCCGGTCGGGGCCCGGTAGGAAGCGATCACATCCCCGTCGACCGCCGCGAGGTGGAGCGAGATCGGGTCGCTCTCCTGACGGGGCTGGCGGTCGAATTTCGCCCGGCCGCTCTGCTGGACCTGTTCCCATTCGCCCAGCTTCACCGCCGTGCCGGCCGCCAGCGGCTTCATCGGCTCCGGCCAGTTTTGGAGCTCCTCCTGCACGAACGCGATCCGCTCAAGGATCATTCGCCTCTTCTGCCGGATTTCGCCGTCCACGTAGCGCCATTCGCTTACCGGCAACCCCACCATCGCCTGGCGGATGCGTTCGCGGATTCCGGCAATCTGGTTGGTGATCGGCTGCACCTGGAAGGACGTCGCCGCGAGCTCGTTCATGCGCTTCCGGAGCCGGTCGCGGATTTCGGGAAGGTCGAAGACGCGGTTCGGCACAAACGAGCTCCAGCCGTCGCGGACCTGGTCCTCCGTGCGCCGGAACAGCTGGTCCATGCCATGCGGAATGAACGTCCCTCGGCCGCTGGGGTCGAGGTAAAGCCGGTAGTTGTTGCGGTTGCGGATGTAGCCGTCCCAGTCCGCGGTGAACATCTGGAAGGCCACGTAGGTGAGGAAGCGGTCGACATCGAGGACCTTCTCCAACTCGGCCCGCTTCTGCTCGGCGGGCAGGCGCAAGGTGGTCCGGAGGCGCGCGAGGTCACTCCAATTGGTCACGCCCTTGCCGGCGTCGCGTTCGAGATTGGAGGTGATGTCCTGGACGAAGCCGCCGTCGTAGAGGTTGCCCGCGGCGTTGGTGCCCCCGGTGAAATTCCGGCGGATGAATTCGCCGTCGTAGCCCTCCTTGAGGACGTAGAGCCCGAGGAAGCGGCCGTTCAGCGTCATGAGCGCGTGCGAGGCCCGGGCAGTCGGCACGCCGGCGGAGAGGTAGAGCCAGCTCGCCACGTTTTCGTCGAGATAGGAGGAATCCTGGACCGAGTTGTTGAGGCTCAGCTTGCTCAGGCCGAAACATCGCTGGCCGGGTTTGAGCTTGTCGAAGTTCAGGGTGAGTGCCGGGTTGTCGTCGATGCTCCGGGTGCTGCCCGCCGAGCCCTTGACGTGGACGGCGACCTTTTCGAAGACGTTGGTGCCGACCTTCACCGTTGCCGGCTGGCTATCGCGTGGGTTGTCCCGCAGGTTGTCTAACTCCCGGCGCCCGAGCGTCACCTCGAAGCGTTGGATTGGCCCGGCGAAGAAGGCGGCCGCCTCGCGATCCCACTGCTCCCACCGGGCCGCCTTGCCGCCGGCCGCGGACGCGGGCACGACAGACTGCCAGATCAGTCCGAGGAGAAGGAGCAGGCGGAGGCAACGCACGGCGCCAGTGGACGCCCGCCGGCCCCGGATGTTCAAGCGGCGGTTACGGCCGACACAATTTCGTCACCGACTCCGGCCTGTCCGCGGCTTCTGGCTTTGCGCCCGGCCGCCCCGCGCTACGGTCGGGGGCGTGAAGGAAGCCTACATCGCCGCCAAGGAACGCTGGGCCCGAAAAATGGCCGGTCAGGAGAAGCCCGCCGTGCGGTCCGAAAACCGCCTGCCGCCGGGCCAGCGGCAGGTGCACAACTTCCCGGTGCTGGACCTCGGGGTGAAACCCGCCATCGCGACCGACCAGTGGCAGCTCAAGATCGGCGGCCACGTCGAGAACCCAGTCACCCTCAGTTGGGCCGAATTCATGGCCTTGCCGCAGTTCAAGGATGTGAGCGATTTCCACTGCGTGACCACCTGGAGCCAGTTCGACATGCCGTGGGAAGGCGTCGCATTCTTCACCCTCGCCGACCTGGTGAAACCCAAGGCCAGCGCCACCCATGTCTTCTTCAAGAGCCACGACGGCTATTCCACGAACAACCCGCTCGGCGTGATGCTCGACGACGACGTCCTCATCGCCCACGCGTGGAACGGCCAGCCGCTGCCGGTCGAACACGGCGGTCCCGCCCGGGTCATTGTGCCGAAGAAATATGCCTGGAAGGGCGCGAAGTGGATCCGCGAAATCACCTTCCTCGACCGCGACATCCTTGGCTTCTGGGAAGTCCGCGGCTACTCCAACACGGCCGATCCGTGGACGGACGACCGGTTTTCGTGAGCTGTGGCTCGCCGTCAGTAGGTCAGCAGATCCAGCAACTCCTCCGCGCGCGGTAGCAGCGTCCACAGTTGGCCGCGCTTGAAGACCAGTTTGCCGCATGGCTTCGCCTGCCACTCGGCGGCGTTCACGCCCAGCAGCGTCACCTTCCCCGCGCCTTTCAGCTCGGAGGCCGCCCGGGGAACGATCCGGGACGGCAGGCCGTTGAACGTCAGGCCCAGCTCGTAGCCGGCCACCCCTTCGCGTTCGGCGACCGGATTGCGCTGCACCAGCGCCGCGTAACGCCGGATCCACGGGAACTTGGTGTCGCGGACCGCGACCCGGCAGAGTTCCGGCTGCCCTTGGATGAAGCGCACCAGGCTGAAATTCGTGCCGAGGCGCGCCTGTTCCCGGAAGATGGCCGCGGGGTCGAGCCCCAGCAGGTTACGCCCGTTGAAATTGCCGTGGTCATTGCGCATGCCTTTCAGCGTGGCCTGATGCCAGGCCGAGTAGCGTTCGTTCACCACCAGATTGATCTCGAAATGGAGATGCGCCCGGTCCTTGGTGATCGCCTGCTTGGTGTTGGCGGTGCGCCCCATCGTGCCGACGCGCTGGCCGGCCTTCACGGACTTGCCAATGCGGACGCCGGCCTCAATCCCCGACAGGTGGGCGTAAAGCGTGTAAACTTCGAGGCCGTGGAGGCTGTGCCGGAGCACGACGTAGGTGCCGTAGTTGGACAACCCCGCCTTGGCGTTGACGTAGGCCACGGTGCCATCGGCGCTCGCCAGCACCGGATCGGTCGGCTCACCCCGGCGGTCCCGCTGAAGGCACCGGATGTCGGCGCCCTCGTGAAACTGCCGTCCCTCGGTCCGCACGCAGCCGAACTGACCGCTAGTCCAGGGCTTGCCCGCGGTGCCCTGGAAGAAGCTCTCCTCCGCCCCGGCTTCAAGGACCGCGCGATTGGCCGTCGGCAGTTGAAATGGCTGGGCTGCCAGCCGGCCGGCCAGCAACAAAAGGGCGCCCAGAACCGCCCGCAACAACCAGGTCATTTCCGGCGGTCTTCGTAGGCCTTGATGTATTCCTGGGCGCGGGAGGCGGGTTCCGGCTCCTTCTCCTTCTTCTTTTTCTTCTTCTTGCCCTCCGGTTCCGGCTTGGTTGCGGCCGGTTTGACCTTCTTGGGCTTGGGCTGGTTCTTGAGCTTGATGGCGACGTTGTTCAGGCCGCGGACGAACCGGTCGGCTTCCTCGCGGTCGCAGTCCGGGGTGAACACCACGATGCCGCTGCGCAGCGCCGTCCGCATCACCGGGGCGGCCAGCCAGCGCTGGACGGTTTCCTCATTCTCGTTGCCGACAGCCCACTGGCCAAACGCGACCAGACGCTGTCCGGCGTGGCTCACCGAAGCCCCTTCGAGCGTCATCCGGCCATGCGTCGTCAGCTCCACCCGGATCGCAAAGCCGCCCGGCGAACTGACCACGTCGGCCCGCACGACATCACGTTCGTCGGCGAAGGGCTCCTTCTCGATGACGACCTCCATCGGGTTGCTGCGGGGCAGCGAGGCCTTGGTGCCGCCCATCGAGGGATCGCGGACCTCGGTGTAGAGGCGGATCACGGAGACATCCTTCGCCTCCTGCTTGGCCTGCTTCGCCTCCGGCGTGCTCGCGCAGCCCGCCAACAGCAGGAACGCCCAGCCCCAGCGGAAAAAGGTATTGAAGGGGCGGCCGCTTCCGCCCACTTTCCGGCCCGAAATAAGAGTCATCGTTCGCACAAAGGAAAACAGCTATGGGCAAACAGCACAACAAAGTCGAGAAACGCAGTCGTCGCACCTCCTACCTCAAGCGGAAGAAGGCGGCCGCCAAGACCGTCGGGACCAAGAAGGCCTGACCGCCCGGTTGACCGGCTAGCGCCACCCTTCACGGGTGGCGTTTTGCTTTCCGACCCTCGCGCCGGCCGTTTGCTCGAATTTCCCTCCGACTCTTTTTTCCCACCATGTTCCTCTGCGGCATCGGCGATGAAGCCGGCAACAGCCTCGCCTCCCAGATCGCCGCCACGCGGCAGCTGGGCTGGCGCCACCTTGAGCTGCGGAATGTCCAGGTGGACG
>JBIIUN010000251.1:0-7444 GCA_044339945.1 Kapaibacterium sp. (SeqCode) | reverse complement strand
CAGGCCGGCAAACACGTCTATCTGGAGGCGCCGCTCGCCCACACGATTGACGACGCCCGCGCCATCGCAAAGGCCGCCTCCGCGCTGCCGGCGAAGCAGATCTTCCAGGCCGGTCTCCAGTTCCGCGGCAACCCGCAGCACCACCACGTGCTGAAGTTCTTCCGCACCGGCGCCTCCGGCAAAACCGCGTCGGCCTACGCCCAGTTCAACAAGAAGAACTCCTGGCGCCGCGCCTCTCCGAATTCCGACCGCGAAAAGGCCCTCAACTGGCGCCTCTACAAGGACACGTCGCTCGGCCTCATCGGCGAGGTTGGCATCCACTCGCTCGACTGCACGAGCTGGTATCTCGATAAGTTGCCCGTCTCGATCACGGGTTTCGGCAGCATCCTCCAGTGGCAGGACGACCGCGAAGTCGCCGACACGGTTCAGGCCGTCGTCGAGTATCCGGGCGGCGTGCGGATGACCTTCGCCTCGACGCTGGCGTGCTCCTTCGAGTCCGAGCACCAGATCTTCTACGGCAGCGACGCCGCGATCCTCATCCGCGACAATAAGGGCTGGATGTTCAAGGAAGTGGACGCCCCGCTGCTCGGCTGGGAGGTCTACGCCCGCAAGGACGACATGCTGAGCGATTCCGGCATCGCCCTCGTGGCCAACGCCACCAAGATCCTCGCCCAAGGCAAGAAGCCCGCCGAAGCCGCCAGCGAGACCGATTCGCCGGTGAAATACGCGCTGGAGAAGTTCATCGAGCACGTCAACGAGGGCACCAAACCCACGGGCGGCTGGCAGGAAGGCTTCGAGGCGACCGTCACCGCCATCAAGGCCAACGAAGCCGTGGCCACCGGCAGCAAGATCACGTTCCAGAAGGAGTGGTTTGCGGTGTGAGCGTGTGTCCAAGGCGACATCCTGCGAACGCGTGAACAGGCTTCAAAGTCTGGTCTTTGCATTGGTCGTATTTGCCTTCACGGCTCACGCGACACGCTTGGCTTACCGGCCTCAAACCGGAATCTGCGGCGCGGCTGTCGCCGGAGATGTGGACACTGTGCGCTCCCTGCTCGCGCTCAATCCGGCAGCCATCCACGAAACCGACCGCAGCGCATCAGCGCTGCATTGGGCAGCCGACTATGGGCAGACGGCAGTGGTGGAATGCCTGCTGACCAACGGGGCTCCCGTAAATGCCACCAACCAGTGGGGCGGGACTGCGCTTCAAAGAGCCGCTAGTCGAGGTTCGGAACAAGTCGTCCGATTGTTGCTCGCGCACCACGCTGACCCTTCAATTTTGGATCAGGACGGCGAGACGGCCTTGGGGATGGCCTGTTCCTACGGTCGCAATCTTTCGGTCGTAACCATGCTGCTTGACCACCAGGCTGACCCCAACCGGGGCAATCCAACTCCGCTGCAAGAGGCCGCATTCCGCGGTGAGGATCGGATCATCGAACTACTGGTTCAAAGGGGTGCCAACATCAATGCCCGGGGCTTCGATGGGGCCGGTGCGCTTCACTGGGCCGTGGACGGGCGACACGAAAACACCGTTAAGCTCCTGCTGGCGCGAGGCGCCTCTCCGGTGATGGCAGACGATCAGGGAAAAACCTCCCAGCAGTGGGCGACTGAGCGGCGGGCGGCGGAGAAATGGTGGAAGCGGGGCAAGCTGCGACGAATCGACCGGCTTTTGCGGGAGAATACTTCCAAATGACTGGCCATTTCCGCGCCATCTCGCGGTCATCGTGACCTTCTCCCTCGCCGCCATTTCCCTCGTCGTCCGCGACTACGACGAGGCCATCGCTTTCTTCACGGACGCGCTCCGCTTCCGGTTAATCGAGGACACGCCGCTCGGGAACGGCAAACGCTGGGTGCGCGTCGCGCCGGCGGGCGGCGGCACGGCGCTGTTGCTGGCGCGGGCCGTTTCGCCGGAACAGCTCGCCGCCGTGGGCGACCAGGCCGGCGGCCGGGTGTTCCTGTTCCTGCACACCGACGACTTCGCGGGCGACTACCAGCACATGCAGTCCCGCGGTGTCCGGTTCGTCGAAACGCCCCGGGACGAACCCTATGGTCGCGTCGTCGTGTTCCTCGACCTCTACGGCAACCGGTGGGACCTCATCCAACCGTCCGCCCCCGAGGAAGGCCACGCGCGCACCGTTCCCGCGACTGGAGCGTGATCGGATGCGCCCCGCACCTCCGGGGGCGTGCCCGCAGGCCGTTGCGGTGTCCCGCCATCTCGGTGCCGGCGACCGGCCTGCCTCCGCCGGGCTAGCCTCGGTCAGCCGATTTCAAGGGCGGGTCCGGGACCAGTCCGTCCACGCACTCGAAGAAGTTCAGCAGGCAAGGGCACTTCAGCCGGTAGAAGACGTTGAGCCCGCGCTTCTCGGTCGTCAGCAGGCCGGCGGCGCGCATCAGGCTGAGGTGTTTGGAGACGGTCGAGATGTCGGCGCCGACCAGTTCAGTGAGCTCCCGCACGCAGCGTTCGCCGTCCTGCAACGCGTCGGCAATGGCCAACCGGGAGGGGTGGGCCAGCGCCTTGAGCAGCGCGATCCGCCGCGCGTTGCGGGCCGAGGGGTTCGACATCGGGGCGAACATTCGGATTCCGCCGCGGGCGGGCAAGTCCGGTTGTGCTGTCGCCGGAGCCCAAACTTGCCAAACCACCGTCCGCGGCCAGTCTCCGCCCGGTTCCTCGTTTCCTTTACGCCATGAACAAGTCCCTCGCTTTGGCCGGTTTGCTGGCCGGTTTCCAGTTCGCTCTCGGCTCCGCCTTCGCCCATTCCGCCACTGAGCCCGCGCCGCGGCCGGACAAGTGGTGGCAGGACCGTCACGCCGGCTTCAACACGAACGTGGCGGCGTTGGGGTCGAAGTCCCAGGTGATCTTCATCGGCGATTCGATCACGCAGGGCTGGGAAGGGGAGGGCAAGGAGGTGTGGGCGAAATACTACGCCCACCGCAACGCCATCAACCTCGGCATCGGCGGTGACCGCACCCAGCACGTCCTCTGGCGGCTCGAAAATGGCAACCTGGCCGGACTCAAGCCCAAGGCCGCGGTGGTCATGATTGGCACCAACAATTCGAACGGCGAAGACAACACCCCGGAACAGATCGTCGAGGGCGTCCGCGCCATCGTGAGCAAGCTGCGCGCAACGCTGCCGGACACGAAGGTCCTGTTGGTGGCGATTTTTCCCCGGAGCGAGAACTTCGGCGTCCAGCGGGGCAAGCTGGCCCAGATCAACCAGGTGCTGCGGCGGGCCGCGGACGAGCAAAATGTGTTCTGGGTGGATTTCGGCCACCGGTTCCTCAACGACGACGGGACGATGCCCAAGGAGCTGATGCCCGACTACCTGCACCTGTCCCCGAAGGGTTATGCCATCTGGGCGGAAGCCATCGAGGCGAAGCTGGCGGCCGTCGTGGGCGATTCGCCGGTTAAGGCGACGGCAGCGGCCAGCGGCAGCCTGACCGGCGAGTGGGTGTTGACGATGGCGGGTCCGGATGGCCAGCCCATCGATTTTCCGACCACCTTGCAGCAGGACGGCGCCACACTCACGGGACGGGTCGCGCGCGGGCAGCAGGCGGGCAAATTCCTTGAAATCCGGGACGGGAAGGTCGAGGGCAACAAGGTGAGCTGGACGATCAAGCGGGACCGCGAAGGTGGCGACGCAATGGTCTACCAGATGACCGGCACCGTCGAAGGCGGGAAGCTGACCGGGAAGACCGACACGACGATGGACGGCAACCCGATCAGCACCGGTTGGACGGCGAAGCGGAAGTAGCGGTGATCCTGGGTGCCGGCTCCTGGCAAAGGAGTAGTTGGATTTGGCTATTCTCGGACTGCGCGCCCCTTGGGCATCCTCGGACGCTCAATGAAGGCTACCCGAAATTTCCTATCCCGGCTGGCACCACTGGTGACCGCGCTCGCTCTTGGACTCCAGCTTCCGGCCGTGGCCGGACCCGAGAGGGGCGCGGGTTCTGCCCGCTTTCCCAAGGTTCGGCTGACGGAGAATCGCCGCGGGCAGGCTGCCATCGATGAACTGCGGGAGCATTTGCCCGGCGTGGCCGCGGCCTACGGCCTGAACGGCGCGCAGCTCCGCGTGCTGCTGCTCCAGGATACTGAGCTCGAGGTGGATCGCTCCGGTCGTCTGCTTTACACCGATCCCGCGCCCAGCCTGACCGCCCCGGCGGCTGCCCTGCCGTCGGCGATCGCGCCGGCCGATGCGTTTGTGCTGCACAGCCGGCCGGGCGCCAGCCGGACCATCTACCTGGACTTCACGGGCCGGACGATGAGTGGCAATGCCTGGACCTTGAACTACAACGCCGGGGCCAACATCGTGGCGCCCCCCTTTGACACCGACGGCAATCCGGGCGTGTTCGGGGACGGCGAACGCAGCCTGGTCATCGAGGTCTGGCAGCGGGTGGCCGAGGATTACGCCCCGTTCGACGTGGACGTGACCACCGAGCTGGCGAGCGAGGGATTGCTGACGCGAAGTTCGACGACCGACACTGTGTTTGGCACCCGGGTGCTGGTGAGTCCAATCAGCCAGTATTGGGGCGCTTATGGCGGGATTGCCTACGTGGGGGCATTCGACGACGTGGGTGACACCTACAAGCCCGCGCTGGTCTTCCCGGAGAATCTGGGCTGGAGCGCGAAGAACATCGCCGAGGCCGCCTCGCATGAGGCCGGCCACAACCTGGGTCTGAACCACGACGGCACCGCGACCGTCGGCTATTACACCGGGCATGGCAGCGGCGCGACCGGCTGGGCGCCGATCATGGGCGTGGGCTATTACCAAAACCTGTCCCAGTGGAGCCGCGGCGAATACCTCGGGGCCAACAACGCCCAGAACGACCTGGCGTTGATCAATACTTACGGACTGCCCACGCGGGCGGACGACCACGGCAACGCGGCGCTGACCGCGACCCCGTTGGCCGGCGGTGCCAACCTGAGCGGTGCCGGGGTGATCGAGACCGCGGCGGACGTGGACGTGCATTCGTTTGCCCTGGCGGGAACCTCGGCCGTGACGCTGAACGTGGACCCGGTAGCGATCGGCCCGAACCTCGATGTCGTGGCTGAACTGCGCGATGCCAACGGCGTCCTGCTGGGCACCTCCAATCCCACCGCGGCTTTGAACGCCGCGTTCACTGGCACCCTAAATGCGGGAACCTACTTCCTCACCGTCGGCGGCACGGGGCTCGGCGATCCGCTGGGAACGGGCTATTCCGATTACGGCTCGCTCGGCCAATACACGGTCACCGGGACCCTGGGGACCCCCAATGCCTTGCCGACTGCCGTGATCGCGGCGACGCCGACCAGCGGCACCGCGCCGGTAACGGTGGCCTTCAGCGGCGCCGGTTCGTCGGACCCGGATGGCACCATCGCGAGCTACGCCTGGAACTTCGGCGACGGCACGACCGGCACCGGCGTAGCGGTCAACAAGACCTATTCCGCGGCCGGCACTTTCACCGCCACGCTGACCGTCACTGACAACCGCGGCGGCACCGCCTCGGCGACGCGGGTCATTACGGTCGGCGCGCCGGCCAAGGTCGTGAAGGTGAAGTCCATCGCCCTGACCAAGAGCCTTTCCAAGGGCAGATACACCGCCCGGGCGGTGGTGACGGTCGTGGATCAGGCCGGGGTCGCGGTCGGCGGGGTGGCCGTCACCGGGACCTTCTCGGGTGCGGTTAGCGGCTCCAGGTCGGGCACCACGGCCAATTCCGGCCGGAGCGCCGGCACGGTCACGCTGACCTCGAATACGTTTACGGTGAACGGCGGCGTGACCTTCACCATCACCGGACTGACGAAGTCCGGTTACACCTACAGCGCGGCGAACAACGTGGTGACGTCGGTGAGCATCCCGTGAGGCTGGTAATCCGGGTGACGACGAAAGGCGGCGAAACTGGGTTTCGCCGCCTCTTTCTTTGGCCGCTTCGCGAAGTCAGTGACGGGTTGGGCTGGGCTGGGCCCTGTTTCCCCTCGGGGTCGCGGATTGGCGGCCAGAATACCTAGTTTTGAGTATTCCGGTGCGGCTTTGGCAGCGGAACTAATCAGGTTTGACGATTCAAAAGTAGGTGGTTTGCGCGGATAGATTGAGGCGAACAGAACACCCCACATGTTAAGGTTCATCAAATCCTTCTGGATCGCGACGCTGGCAGCGGCCGCGACGTTCACCTCCTGCGTTCGGCTCGATGCCGGTAACGGTTCCGCGGTGCCGGCCAAGTCCGGCCCGGCGGCCCCGGTCGTCGCCCCCGCCGTTCCTGGAAGATAAGCCTGACGTCACCCCCCCGGACGTCGGACCCCGAATCCCCCTAACCCTCCCATGGTTCCCCCCGCCATGAATGCACCCTCATTGTGCCTGCGTCTGGCCGCCTTGGCCGTGACCGTATTCCTGCTCGCTCCTTCGCCGGCGTTCGCTGGCCCGGACAAGGGCTCCGGCCATCGCTCCTTCCCCAAGCTTCGGCTGAAGTCCCCGCATCGCGGCCGGGACGCGGTGGATCAACTCTCGACTCGACTGCCGGAAGTGGCCCGGGCCTACGGCCTGAACTCCGCTGAACTGAGGCGAATGCTGCTGGCGGATCCGACGCTGAATGTCGACGTCGAGGGCCGGCTCCACTACGCCGAACCGCTGCCGAAGGCGGCGGGCACGGTCATGGGTGCCCCGGAGGCGGCCGCCGTGTCACCGGAACAGGTCTTCCTCCTGCACAGCCGGCCGGGCGCCAAGCGGACCATCTACCTGGACTTCGACGGCCACCTGCTGTCCGGTGTGGCGTGGAACACCAGCTACAACGCCGGCGCCGACATCCTTGCGCCGGCCTTTGACCTCGATGGCGACCCGACCAGTTTCAGCGACGCCGAACGCGCGGTGGTCCAGGAAGTCTGGCAGCGCGTGGCCGAGGATTTCGCCCCGTTCGACGTGGACGTCACCACCGAGCCCGGCGGCGAAGACCGGCTGACCCGTTCTCTCTGGTCCGATGACGTTTTCGGCACCCGCATCCTGATCAGCCCGATCAGCCAGTATTTTGGCAGCTACGGTGGTTTGGCCTACGTCGGCACGTTTGATGACATCGGCGACACCTACAAGACCGCCCTCGTTTTCCCGGACCGCCTTTCCGGCAATCCGAAGTTCATCGCGGAAGCCGCGGCCCACGAGTGTGGCCATTCGCTGGGATTGAACCACGACGGCGTGACGGCCGGCTCGGCGTATTACTCTGGGCACGGCGCCGGCGAAACGTCCTGGGCGCCGCTGATGGGCGCGGGCTACTACGCGAACCTGACGCAATGGAGCAAAGGCGAGTATGCCGCGGCCGATAACCGACAGGACGATCTGGCCGTCATCCGCACCTTCGGGCTGCCGGCGCGGACCGATGACCACGGCAATGGCACGACCACCGCCACCGTGATGCCGGCCGGCGACTTCTGGACAGTGGCAGGCGTGATCGGCAGCGAGACTGACGTGGATGTCTTCAGCTTCAC
>JBIIUN010000250.1:0-7466 GCA_044339945.1 Kapaibacterium sp. (SeqCode) | reverse complement strand
CGCCGATTCGGCCACGCAGGCCGGCGACCAAGCGAACTTCCTGCCAGTCCTGATAGGTGATACGCGGTCCAAGCTCGACCGGCCGGTAGGTGAAGTTCAGCGGATCGGAGTTCGCTCCCGGGAAGACGGTGTTATACCAGTAGTTGCCCGTCGTCACTGTGCGGCCGCTGAGCGGCGACGGCGCCAGCTGGTTCACACTGTTGTTCTGCATGTAGCTGAAGTCCGAATAAACCTCGAGGTTTTCCCCGAACAGCTTGCGGTCGGCCGAACCCATCGCGCCATAACGCTCAAACGGGCGGACTGCGATGGTGTAATAATCGAATGGGAAGCCGGGATTCACTCCGGGAAGCAGGGACGGCGAGGGTCCGTAACGGACCGGCGTGTTGGCCGGCAGCAGGGCGTTCAACCGGTCCTGTTCGGCCCTTTGCGCGGCCAAGCGGGCCTGGGCGCTAATGGTCTGGAAGGCTCCGCTCGCGTTGGTCAGGTAACCACCGCTGCCGTCCGGAATACGCGCATCGATGTAAGCGACGGGATTAAATCCAGCCGGAATCTGAGACGCATTGGTCAGACCGCGAGTGTTTCCCGGCACCAAACTCCATTGCAGCGGCTGGAAATAGGAGGGCAAACCACGAGCCGCAAACGTGCCGGGGTTGGACGTCCCGGAAACCGACCCGCCTGACGGCGTGCTGACCACCCGGTCAGGGCTGAACTGGCCGTTGCCCCGGTTGTATTCGGCGGTGAGGCTGATGCTGCCCTTTTCGGTCGATTCGCCCCAAGTCGCCCAGAATCGGCGTTCGCCGATGTTCTTGTCCGTGGTGTCGCCGTAGCGGATGCCCACTTCGAAACCATCGAAGCCCTTCTTCGTGATGATGTTGATGACACCCGCGATGGCGTCCGAGCCGTAAATCGGCGAGGCACCGTCGTTCAGGACGTCGATCTTGGCGATGGCCCCCTGGGGGATGAGGTTGAGGTCACCCGAAGTGATCCGGCGGCCGTTCAAGAGGAGCAGTGTCCGGCTCAGCGGCAGACCACGAAGCGAAATGGAAGCGCTGCCATCGCCGCCGTTCGCGAACGCGTCGTTCGCCGTGCCCGTGCCGCCGCCGAACTGGGGCAGCTTCAGTCGCAACATTTCGGCGGGTGAGCTGTAACCTTGGAGAGTCGGCTTATCCAAGTTGTAGGTGGACACCGACAGGGCACTTTCCAATTCCGCCCCGCTGAGGCGAGTTCCCGTAATTTCCTGGGTCGCGAGCTGCTCAGGAGCCGCGTCCTGAGCGACTGCGGCCGGCACGAGCAACTGGGCCCCGAGGCCGACGAGAAGCGCCCGGCGGAACAAGTCCACACTGCGCTGTTGGTGGGTGGTGTAGTTCATGTGTGATGTAGTATTTTTTTGCAGGTCGCCCCCAAGGGGAGGAAATCGGGGCGAGCAACCATCACGGTTAAAGCCAGTGACGACGCCAGTGACAAGCACAAAGCCGTCATCTAACCGTAACTGGGCAGGACAGTTCGCCCGATTTCGATTCCCGCGGCTTTCCGGAAAATCGCCGGCGTGGTCCGCCCTACCACGCCGACATTCGCGACCTCAGTCCCGCTTCAGCTTGCCGCGGCCACGTTCACGCAGGCGAACGTTGACACCCCGGAAACAACTACCTAGCGTCCGCCAGAACATTTCACCAGTTCATCGCGTCATGCTCCGCATTGCCCTCATTCTCGCGCTGCTCACCGCTGCCGGCGCCCTCGTGGTCACCCAGTTCGTCACCAAGCCGAAGGTGGTCGAGTTGGACGAAAACCTGAAGACGACCACGGAAAACCTGAACCAGACCACCGCGGCCAAGACCAAGGCGGAAGCCGAAGCCAAGACGGCCAAGGCCGCCGCCGAAGCCACGGCCAAGGAACTCGCCAACACGAAGACGGAACGCGACTCCGCCCAGGAAGAGGCCCAGAAGCAGACGGTTCGCGCCGATAAACTGCAAAACGACCTCACGGGCGTAACCAAGCAGCGGAACGAAGCGCAGCAGGAACTCGCCCAGTGGCAGGCGCTCAGCGTCCGCCCCGACCAGGTCAAGGCGTTGCAGGCCGACCTGAAGAAGGCCGGCGAAGAGCGCGACGAGATCTCCATCCTGAAAAAGGGCGTGGAGAAGCAACTGGCGAAGACTGAGGCAGAGTTGGCCAAATACACCAAGGACAAGGAAAAGGTCGTCGAGATGCCGGGCCTCAAGGGGTTGGTCGTGGCCGCGGATGGCCAATGGAACTTTGTGGTGCTGGACGTCGGTGAAGCGGCCGGCGCCAAGGAAGGCGGCATCGTCATGGTTCGCCGGGGCGACAAGCTGATCGGCAAAGCCAAGATCATCACGGTCGAAGCAAACCGCAGCGTCGCGAACTTGATGTCGGACTGGAAGCAAGGTGACGTCGCAGTTGCCGCCGGTGACAGCGTGCTTTACTGATCGGTCCATGAACGCCTTGCTCCGACGCTTCCTTGCTGGTCTGGCAGCCTTCACTCTGCTGGCCGTTGCTTCCGGTTGCCGCTCCGTGGACGACGATGCTTCCTCGCGTCCGTGGAATTCCCCCAAGGGCTGGGAAAACGGAATCCCCAGCACAATGACCGAGGGACGCTAGTTTCAAAGACTTCCAATACCGCCGCCATCCGACCGATGGCGGCGGTTTGTTTTTTCTGCGGGGAAGCGCCTTGGCAACGGGTGCCAGTTGCCTTGCTCCCCTTGGACGGGGCATAAATCGGCCATGGATTCCGCTCTGGCAGGAAAAGTTGTTTTGGTGACCGGTGCCTCCGGCGGCATCGGCGGCGCCATGGCCCGGAGGTTTGGCGCGGAAGGCGCCTCGGTGGCGCTGCACTACCGCACCGGCAAACGGCAGGCGACCGAACTGGCCCTCGAGTTGGGTCCGGACGCATTCCCAATCCGGGCCGACCTGACCAAGGAGACGGAAGTCCGGCGCCTGTTCGCCGCGGCCGTGAAGCGCTTTGGCCGCGTGGACACCGTCGTCGTCAATGCCGGTTCCTGGGCCAGCGAAAGCGCCTCCATCGCGGATCTCTCGCTCAAGCGCTGGCAGCAGACGGTGGATGCCGTGCTCACCTCCGCGTTCCTGACCCTGCGCGAGTTCAGCCGGCTCGTCCGAAAGCAACGCCGAGGAAATGCCGTGCTGATTGCCTCGACCGCCGGAGTTTTTGGTGAAGCCGGCCACGCCGACTACGCCGCGGCCAAGGCCGCGATGGCCTACGGCCTGGTGCGCACGCTGAAAAACGAGTTTGCCCGGCTGGCGCCACACACCGCCGACTACTGCGGCGGGCGCATCAATTGCATCTGCCCCGGCTGGACCGTGGTGCCGCGCAATGCCGCCAAACTCGCCGACGCGGCCATCGTCCGAAAGGTCACCGCCACCATGGCGTTGCCGCAGATCGGCCGCCCCGACGACATGGCCAATGCCGCCGTCTTTCTGGCCTCGGACACGTTGGCCCGCCACATCACCGGCCAGACCCTCGTGGTCGCCGGCGGCATGGAGGGGCGTTTGCTCTGGCAACCCGACGAAGTTGACCCAACGCTCGCCTGACCATGAGTGCCACCCCCGTCGTCAAGGCCACCTACTTCCTGGAAGTTGTTTCGTCCTGGTGCCACTGGGCTGAACCCGCTTGGGCCGAGCTCCAACGCCGCTACGCGGGCCAGGTGGAATTCGCGTGGAAGGTGGCGCTGATGGATGCCTCCGGGATGCCGATCTCGCGGGCTCAATGCGAATGGTTCTACCGTCGGAGCGGCCTCATCGTCCGTTCGCCTTACATGCTCAACGCCGGCTGGTTCGAGCCCGGACTGAACGAATATCAGGCGCCCAACTTGGTGGCCGAGGCAGCGCGGGATTTCGGGATCAACGACGACCGGGTTCGCCTTACGATCGCCCACGCCGCCGTGCGGGAGGGCATGAAGGTCGGGCGCTGGGAAGTCGCGGCCGAAGTCGCCGCCCGCGCCACCGGTCTGGACGCGGCGGCCCTGCTCGCCAAGGCGCGCACGCCGGAAATCGAAGCCCGGGCCCGCGCGACGACCGCCGAGTTCCACGCACTGCAAGTCACGCAACGCCCGACCTTCGTGCTGGAGAGTCGCATCGGCGACAAGGCGGTGTTCTCCGGCACCTGGCAGGCGGCGCCGCTGATCGCGGCCATCGAGTCAATGCTGGCTGACGCGGCGGCTTATGCCACGCACGCAGCCCATTTTGGCGGACCGCCCCCGGAGTAAGCGATGAACGTCGTCGCCGTCCAACTCGACTGTGTGTGGGAGGACAAATCCCGCAACTTCGCCCGCATCCAGGAATTGCTCGCCGCGGATCCGCCCGCTCCGGGTTCGTTGGTCGTCCTGCCCGAGATGTTCAGCACCGGCTTCAGCTACAACGTCGCGGTCACCTGCCAGTCCGAAACGCGGGAAGACGAAGCTTTCTTGGCGCGCTTGGCCGACGAATTTGAAGTCACCGTGCTCGGTGGCGCGGTTTCGCGTAGTGCGACTGGGAGCGTCCATAACGAAGCCCTCGCGTTCGGGCCGGACGGGACTCTGTTGGTCCGCTACGCCAAGCAGCGGGTGTTTTCCCCGGGCGGAGAGGCGGCGGTTCATTCGCCGGGCGAGGTTACGGTCACGTTTCCTTGGAATGGCTTCACGGTGGCGCCGTTCGTCTGCTACGACCTGCGTTTCCCGGAACTCTTCCGCCGCGCCGTGGCGCAGGGGGCGGATCTTCTGGCTGTCATCGCTGCCTGGCCGGCCCGCCGGGAGCGGCATTGGCTCACGCTGCTTCAGGCCCGCGCCATCGAGAACCAAACCTACGTGGTCGGCGTGAACCGAGTGGGACAAGACCCGCAGGCGACCTACAGCGGCCGGAGCGTGGTCGTGGACCCACACGGCATCATCATCGCCGACGCGGGCCAGAGCGAGACGCTCGTAACGGCCAAGGTCCACGCCGAGGTGGTCGCGACGTGGCGACGGGACTTCCCTGCCCTGCGAGATGCGGGACTGGCTTGAGAGGCTTTCCCTATTTTATTTCGCCGGCGTCGAGAATCTCCATCACTTGGCTCGCAACAAACACCCGGTTGTAGGCGCCGCCCTGGTCCTTGAGTATACCCGCGTCCACCAGCTTCTTCACGTTCAAGTCCGCGGCACGGTAACTCACTTTCAGCAGGTCCGCAGCTTGGGTGACCGTGAGGTAAGGCTGATTGAAAAGCTGATCCACCAGCTTGGGCAGGAGGGCGGACGACCGGGCCGATTGAAATACTTCCCGGTATCCCTGCCACAGCCGGAGCAGCTTTTCCGCACGCCGGATCGCGTCGTTCGCCTGTTCCGTCACCCCGCGAAGGAAGTAGGATACCCACTCCGTCCAGCTACCGGTTTGGCTCACCGCCAGCAGCAGCCGGTAATACTCCGTCCGGTTTCGTTCAAAGTAGGCCGACAGGTAGAGCATCGGCTGCGGCAACGCCTTCTCCGCACACAGCAGCAGCGTAATGAGCAGCCGGCCAATGCGCCCGTTGCCGTCCACAAAGGGGTGGATGGCCTCAAACTGGTAATGCACCAGCGCGAGCCGCACGACGAGCGGCAGCTTAGACGGCGCGTGCAGGAACTTTTCGAGATCGCTCAACGCATCCATCATGTCTTCGGGCGGTGGCGGCACGAATTTAGCGTCCGTCAGGGTGCAGCCTCCCGCCCCAATCCAGTTCTGGCTGG
Organism: Kapaibacterium sp. (SeqCode); assembly: GCA_044339945.1. GTDB lineage: Bacteria > Verrucomicrobiota > Verrucomicrobiia > Limisphaerales > UBA9464 > CAIWAH01. Next base: position 1,764 of record JBIIUN010000250.1, on the reverse strand, counting down.
TGCGGAATTCGCCTGGCGTCAGCGCCTGTTGTCCGCCCCGCACGCTTCGCATCAGCTCCGCATGCATTTCCTTCAGCAACCGCTTGCTGATGGGCAGTTCCTCCAGCCGCTTGAGGCCAAACTCCAGCGCCTTAACGTAGTTCTGCACTTCGCGCACGTCGGATAGCACAAGCAGCCTCCGTTTGGATGCCTCAAACTGGAACAGGTCCGAGAGTGACGCCTCGGTGCCCTCAATCCGGCTCGAAAGCACCGCCTCCCGCTTCATGAACGGCCGGATGAGCAGGTGTGGATTGGGAAGCGTTCGTGTCAATCCGGCTAATTCACTGAGGCCCCGCTCGGCCGCCGAGATTTCCGCGGCCAGCTCCCAAGTGAGTTCAAGCCTCGGCGGCAGCGGATCGGGCACAAACGCCCAATACCCACGCGCGTGGTTGACGAGTCGGCCCGACTTTCCTTCCGTGAAATCACTTGGTTGCATTGAAATGCTACTTAAGCGTGCTCACTGGTAGCAAAATGCTACTTTCGGGTCCAAAAGTATAAATCCGATGCACCCGTTGGCAGTTAAGTAGCATTTCAGGGCTGCGCGCCTTGCCGATGGACAACCCAACCGCTCACACCTGCTTGGTCAGTTTCACCCCGTGCTGGAGCAGTTTCTCCGCATCGGCGTCCGTCTTGGCCTCGGCGTAAATGCGCAGGATCGGTTCGGTGCCGGAGCTGCGGAGCATCAGCCACGAACCGTCGGCCGCGATGAACTTCACGCCGTCGTAGGATTTCACTTCCTTCAGCGGCGACTTCAGCAGCTTGGCGGGAGGGTTCAGCTTGCAGAACTCCACCAGCGAGATGCGTTTCTCGACCGGGAACGCCGTGTCGAGCCGGGCGTAGCAGTGGGGGCCAAACTCCTTCGTCAGCTCGGCCAACAGCTTCGACAGCGGCTTCTTCTCGGTGGCCAGCAACTCCAGCAACATGAGTCCGGCAAGAATTCCGTCGCGCTCGGGGATGTGGCCGGGGAAACCGATGCCGCCGCTTTCCTCGAAGCCAAGCAGCACGTCGCCCTTCACCAGTTCGCTGGCTATGAACTTGAAGCCCACACCGGTCTCGACGAGCGGCAGGCCGTATTTCGCGCACATGCGGTCCACCATCGTGCTGGTGGTGAGCGCCTTCACCACGCGGCCGGTCTGCTTCCGGTTCACCACGTAATGGCGGAGCAACAGGCAGATGATCTGGTGCGTGGTGAGCAGGCCGCCGTCGCCCAGCATGCCGCCCACCCGGTCGGCGTCCCCGTCGGTCACGAGGCACAGGTCATGCGGGTTCTTGGCCAACCAGGCGGCGCTCTCGACGTAGTTTTTCGCAATCGGCTCGGGGTTCAGGCCGCCGAAAAGCGGATTGTGCTCGGCGTGCAGGGTCGTGACCTTGCAGGTCGTGCCCGCGAGCAATTCCTCGAAGCAACCGGCGCCCACGCCGTAGAGCGCCTCGTGGGCGAACTTGAGCTTCGACTTCGCGATCAGGTCGAAGTTCACCAGCTTCTTGCACGCGGCGTAATGCGGCGCGCGCAGATCCTTGACGACGATCTGCTTGGCCTTCAACGCATGGTCAAACGACGTCCACTTCACCACCGAGGTGTCGAGCAGTTCCTCCGTCGCGGCGCAAATCGCCGGATCGGCCGAGCCGCCATACCAGGCCTTGAGCTTGAAGCCGTTGAACTCGGGCGGATTGTGGCTGGCGGTGATCATCACGCCGCCGATGGCCTTCTGCGCCTTCACGGCAAAC
>JBIIUN010000249.1:0-7468 GCA_044339945.1 Kapaibacterium sp. (SeqCode) | reverse complement strand
AGGAACCAGCATGCAACGCACTGCGTGGTGGTCTTGGCAGGCGCCGGCGGACGGCACGGTCCGCCTGCGCAGCACCGGCACGCAGGGGGCGCCGGTCTTCGGAGTTTACCGGCGTGGCGAGTTGCTGGCGCTAGAGCCGGTGGCGAATTCAGCGACTGAATTTGGCAATGCCTGTTACCGCGAGTGGCGGGCCCGAGATTCGCTGGAATGGGATGTCGTCGCGGGCACCACCTACGAGGTTCAGGCGGACCGTTACCCGGCGAATCTGCCCGAAGCTGAGTGCGAGGCGGAGCTCACCTTCGGGCCGGCCCCAGCCCACGACGATGCCCGCACCCCGCTGGTGCTGGCCGGGGAAGAGTTTCGGCTAACCGTGGACAATCGGTCGGCGACGGGAGGGCCCACGGACCCGGAGCGCCCCAGCTACGGTTCGTTGTGGTTCAAGTGGCAGGCTGCGGGTCCCGGGGTGCTGCAGGTTTCGATCTACGAGCCGCGGCGTTTTGATGACCCCAGTTACGAGCTGCCGGGTGGAGGAGGTGGTGGCGGGGTTGAGATTATCACCAGCAATCCATGTGGTGCCGTGGAGGATTTGCACCAGCTTCCGCCGTTTGTGCCGGTTTTCGGCCTCCACATGCTGGGCGGTGCCACCAATCACCTAGGCTATCCTTGGATGAATCCCCGGGCGCGGAGCACCAACGAAATCGCGGCTCCAGTCGAAGCCGGCGAGTATCTCGTCGAGTTCAACAGCCTTCACGAAACTCCGGGCGAGTCGCCGATGAACGGGCGGTTCACCCCGCCGCCGGAGAATGACCGCTTCGCCGGCCGCATCAGGCTCCCCTCGGCATCCGTGCAGGTGATCGGACGGACCTTTGCGGCCCGGCCCGATTTTGCAGCCCGAGTCCAGGGGCGAGCCGCTTGGTGGCAGTGGACGGCTCCTGCCGCCGGCGACTGGGTGCTGTGGCCCCGGCCCAACGCCGAGCAGAAATTACATCTGTTCCGCGGCACCGAAGTGACCGCGGCGACGCCGGTTCGGCAAGCCCTCGGGGTGCCGTTGGTCTTCGCCGCGCTGGCGGCGGAAGTATTCCAGATCGCAGCCGAGGCGACGACCGAGCTCGGCGACAATGCCGGATTCTACCTGGAGCCAGTAAGCCTGCCGCCGCTCCTGGTCGAGCGGCATTGGGCACCGTTTTGGGGGCTGGTGGACGAGTTCACTTGGCCGCCGGCGTTCCGGCTTCCCCGGAGGGTGGAAACATCCACGAACCTGACCGACTGGGTGCCGGCTTCGTTGGTGGCGCCGGACGACTACCGGGTTCGGGTCGATGCCGACGAGCCGCAGCGGTTCTACCGTTTCCGAGCGGTTTCCGAATAGATGGCGGCGCCCGGATTTGGGCTTTCGCTCCCGGGTTATGCCGCCGGTTCAGGCGGGCGAATCCATCTGGCACGCAGTCGCCTACGTAAGACTACGTATTCCCATCCAGGAGTGCCTGCCGCTGACTCAGGCCACCTGTTCGGTGATTGATCTGCCATTATGAATCTAAAATCCGCTTCGGCCCGCCCATGGGGTGCGATGGCCGGTTTGCTGTCCCTTGGAGTTGGTTCGCTGCTCGGAGCATTGCCAACGGCTCGCGACACGACCTTCCAAACGCTACCGATGGACGGCTTGCCCAACGCCGCGATCGTTCTGCCCGACGGCAAGATCGTCATCGGGGGCAACTTCAAGACGGTCGGCGGCATGTCCCGTCCGGGGCTTGCCCGGCTGAACGCCGACGGCTCGCTCGACGCGAGCTTTGCGCCGCCGATCGCGGCCAACAGCCCCATTGGCCAACCGCTCGTGGCCGCGCTCGCGCGGATGCCGGACGGCCGGATCGTGGCCGCGGGCCAACCGTGGTTCTACACGACCGGCGCGGTGGCGCGGACGAACATCATCCGCTTCCACGCGGACGGCTCGGTGGACCCGAGCTTCAACGCCGGCGGCGTCAGCGCGCTGGACGGCCTCGCGGTGCAGGCCGACGGCAAGGTGGTCTATACCACGTTCCTGGCCAGCGCGGGTGTCTTCGGCCCCGCGCGGCTGAACGCCGACGGCTCGCCGGACGCGACCTTCGCCTACACGGGCGGCTTCGGTCCGACGCTGTTCGCGCTCCAGTTCCATGCCCAGGCCGACGGCAAGATCCTCGGGCTCGCGGGCGACCGGGACCCCAACCGCAACGGCATCCAGCAACTGTTCCGGCTCACCACCACCGGCGCGAACGATCCGACGTTCAAGTTCATCTCGCCGCCGAACACGGTGGTGGACGACTCGCGGTTCGCCATCGCGGCCGACGGGCAGATCCTCGTCGCGCCCCAGGACAACTTCGTGCCGGCCATCACGCGGCTCTCCGCCGATGGCGTGCGCGACCTGGCGTTCACCTTCAACGGCCAGCCCAACGGCCAGGGGCTCTATCCGGTGCCCGCGGCGTTCCTGCCGGACGGCGGCGCGGTGCTGGTGCGGAACCCGACCGCGGGCGACCGGCGCGTCAGCTTCTTTTACCTGACCGCGACCGGGAAGCTGGCGGGCAGTGTCGATCTGCCGAATGCCGGCAGCATCCAGGGCCTGGGAACCCAGACGACCCGGGCTTTCGCGATGCAGCCCGATGGCAAGCTGCTCTTCGCCCAAGTGTTCCTCGATGGCTTCCAGAATACCTTCGGCATGTTCCGGCTGCCGCCGCCCCCGGCGCCCGTTCCGCCGGTGATCACGGTCCACCCGGTCTCTCAGACGATCGGGGCGGGGGAGGGATTGTCGCTGAGCGTGACCGCCACCAGCGGCAGCCCGCTGACTTACCAATGGTTTCACAGCAGCACGAACCTGCCGCGGGAGACGAACCAGTTCCTGTTCGTGAACCAGAACTCGGCGGATCGCGCCGGGGAATACTTCGCGGTGGTGGCGAATGCGTTCGGCGCGGTCACCAGTCAGGTTGCGAACATCACGATTCGCCCGCCGGCCGCGATGGTGATGACGCAGCAACCGCAGGGCGGCACGGTGCGGCTGAGCCAGAATTTCAACCTCACCGCCCAGTATAGCACCGAGGTCAACGCGGGGTTCCAGTGGTTCAAGAACAACGCGCCGCTGGCCAACGGGGCCGGCCAGGGCTTCGGCTTCGCTTCGATCAACCTGCCGGCCAACGACACCACGCGGACCGGCGACTACTTCGTGATTATCACCAACGCTTTCGGCGGCGCCCTCACCAGCAGCGTGGTCCACGTGGACCTGATCCTGCCCGGCCCGCCGCAGCTCACGGTGCAGCCGTCGGACCTCTCGCTGTTTCCGGGCCAGCCTGTGCAACTGGGCGTAACCGCCATCGCCGACGGGGTCATCGCGTATCAGTGGGTCCACGCCGGCACGAACCTGCTCCGCAGCGCCACGATTCCGAATGTCAACGCGGCGACGCTGTTCGTGAACGGCACCGATACCAACCGCGGCGGCGAATACTTGGTCATCGCCACCGTGACACCCGGCGGGAGCACGACCAGTCGCGTGGCGCAGGTCACCCTGTTGCCGTCCGGCCCGCCCGTGCTGCTTAGCCAGCCGGCGTCGGTCGCCTTGGACTTCGCGCAGAGCGGCGAGCTCTCCGTCGGCTTCAACGGCGAGGCGCCGGTCACGGTCTATCACCAGCACGCGGGGACCAACGTGCCGGCCTTCGCCGGCTTCCCCGGCCAGACCTATGCGGTCCTCAACGGGCCGGCGACGAACACCTACTTCTTCAACGGCTTGCCCGCCACCGCGGGCGACCACCTGTTCGTGGTGAGCAACCGCTTCGGCAGTGTGACCAGCGCGGTCGCCACCGTCACCGTGCGGCCGTTGCCGCCCGCGACCATCACGAAGGATCTCGCCGATTCCACGGCGGGCATCGGCGAATTTAACACGGCTGGGCTGCGCAGCGGTTTGGTCGTGACCAATTGCTGCGGCCAGCCGGAAACGACGCACATTCTCGAACTGGCGCCGGACAGCGCCATCCCGCCGTTCACGGCCACGGGTGCCTGGCACCTGGCCTTTGGCATCAGCAACCGCTTCTACGTCGGCGCGCAGAATGGCGTCGTCGGTGCCGCGGGCACCTGGGGCTTCGTGCCCGGCACGGCCGGGTTCATGGGGGCGTGGCTCACCAACTTCCCGACCGCGGGCATCGTCTCGCGGCTGGAGACGTTCGATGACGGCCGCTACGGCCTGATCGTGGCGAGCGGATCCAGCAGTCCCGGTTCGGAGTCGGGCACCTTCCGCGTGCTCGGACCGCGCCGGCCGGCGACGAATGTCCTCTCGTTCGAGGTCGTCAGTAGCAACGCGGTCCAGGTCGTGTGGTTCAAGGACGGCCAGCCGCTGAGCCTCAGCACTTCCCGCATCGCCATGCTCAACGAAAGCCTGGGCGCCCCGCCCGCGGTCGGCGGCGTCAACCAGCGCACGCGACTGACGATCTCGGACGTCGTCCCCGATGACGCCGGCCGCTATCAGGCGGTGGTCACCAACCTTGTGCGTAATCCGGACACCAGCTTTGGTCAGCCGGCCTTCTTGGTGACCTCGGCGACGCCGACGCGGGAAGCTACACTCACGGTCCGTGGTTATGCCGAGGGCCGCGCGCCCCAGATTGTCGCCGCGGCCGAGTTCGGCACGCCGACTGGCCTGGACGACGTGACGGCGCTCGCGGTGGCGCCGGACAACACGCTGTTGCTCGGCACGCGTTCGTTCTTCTTCGGCGCCGGCTCCGGTGAGCGCCTCAGCCTCACCGAACGCTCCGCGGGCGGCGCGACCAACCGCGTCGTGGCGCTGGCCGCGGAATCCGCCTTCGCCTCCGCGCTCGGGCCAATCAAGGCGGTGCTTTCGGACGGGCAAGGCGGCGCCGTGGTGGCCGGCAACGGCACCAGCAGCGGTTCTGACTCGTGGTATCTGCGCCGGGTGCGGCCGACCAACATCGTCACCGCCACGCTGACCAATCTCACCTACACGAACTTCTGGACGGCGCGCCTGACCGGCCCTTTCACCAATGGCTTAGAAAACGCCACCGTCCAACGGGGCGCGGATGTCGTGGGCCTGTTGCCCGGCGCGGACGGCGTCCTGGTGGCCGGTCACTTCATGGGCCGGGTGCGTTTTGGGGCGACCAACGTGATCACGAACGCCTTCCTGCCGCAGTTCACCGCGCAGGTCGGCGGCGTCACGATCACGAACAGCTATGATGCCGCGTTCGCCCGTTACGACGGCAGCCGCGATCTCTACGTCGCCAAATACGATCTGCTGGGCCGGTTGGTCTGGGTGCGGCAGTTTGGCGGCACCAACAACGAGGTGCTGACCAGCTTCGCGGCCGATGCCGCCGGCAACCTCTACCTCGGCGGCTCGTTCAAGGGGCGCGTCGTGTTCGGAGCGTTGACCGCGGAATCCACCAAGGTGGTCCAATCCGCGACCGTCACCCAGGTCGGCACCGACGGTTTCGTGGCGAAGCTCGACGCCGAAGGCCAACCGCAATGGGTGAAGAACTTCGGCGGCACCAACAACCAGTTCATCGCGGAAACGCTGGTCACGGCCGTGACCCCGGGAACTCAGGGCGTCTTCTTTACCGCCAACCGCAGCGCCACCACTGCGATGCTGCAACCCGGCGTGCCGGCAACCCCGCGTTACCTGGCCGGCCTCAGTGGCGCCGGGGAACTGCTGTGGACGCAGGAATTCACCTCGCAGGGCAACGTCCTGCTGGTGACCGACGCCGCCGGCAATGCCGTGCTGGCCGACTCCGTGCAGTTGGGCCAAGCGAAGGGAATGGATTTCGGGGCAGGCTCTCTGGTTCCGCTGCCGGGCGCCGGCGCGGTGCTGGCAAAGTTCAGTCCGGCGGGCTCTTTGAAATGGTTCCGCTCGCTCGACGACAAGCTGCCGTTCGTGGACGACGCGCGTTCCGCCACGGTGCAGAAACTGGCGTTTGCCCCGAACGGCGAGCTGGTCATCGCCGGCAAGCTGCCCGGCGGAACGTCTTCCGCGATCACGCGCAGTTCGGGCCAGCGGTTCGACCTGTTTGAGCTGCCCTCGACCAACAACATGGTCGTGAACAGCAGCGACATCTTCCTCGCCCGCCTCGCGCCGGAATTCGTCGCCGCGGCGCCGCTGTTCGTCCGCGAACCGGACTCCCAGACCGGCCTGCTTCAGGACCGGCTGGTGCTCGAAGGCGCGGCTTCGGGTTCGCCCGCGCCGGCCTACCAATGGTTGTTCAACGGCGTGCCGATTCCCGGCGCGACGTCACGCGTGCTGATCTTCCCCGAGCTGTATCGGACCAACCGTGGCAGCTATGCGCTGGTCGCGAGCAATGCCTTCGGCGTCACCACCAGCCCGCCCGTCACCGTCACGCCGCAGATCCGGCCAAACATGAGCGGCTGGCAGATGGTCACGAGCGCGACCAATTACCTCGGCCTGCCGCAAAATCTGGCCGTGGACGACGCGGGGAACACCTACCTGCTCCACCTGGAGACCGCGCGCGGTGCGGCGTTGTGGTTGGAGAAGTTCCATCCCGACGGCCAGTGGGCGTGGCGCAGCCCGGAGCTGCCGCCCGGCCTCCAGAAGCATTCGCCGCTCGTCGCGCCGTCCGGCGAGATCTTCCTCGTCGGCAATGTCATTACCCGCCTGAACCCCACGAACGGCACGCCGCTGTGGTCCTCGAAGATTGTTGCCGGAAATTCCGCCGTGATCGCCGCGGACCTCGATGCGGACGGGCATGTCCGGGTCGCCTACGCGGATCGTTCCGTGCACCGGTTCGACTTCAGCGGCAACGAGCAGCCGGTCGTCACGCTGGCGAACCTGCCCAGCACGCTGACGCCCGAAAACTTCCAGGTGACCTTCGACCGCTTGGGCGGCTTCTACTTCTGCGGTAACCGGGTTCAGGCCATCAACCTCGGCCCGACCAACCTCGCCGCTCTGGGCACGCCCGGCGCGCAAAGCTGGGTGCTCGCCCGCTACGACGCCACGGGCGCCTTCCTGTGGTCCCGCACCTATGGCGGCCCGTCCATCGGCATTGTGGACCCGTTCCGGCTGCTGGTGGACAATCAGGGCGATGCGGTGATCGCCGGCGGCTTCGGCATCGGCAACCAGGCGAACCTCACCTTCCAGATCGGCACCAACCAGCTCCAAGGTTTCAGCCTGGCCGCCAAGTTCACCGCGGCCGGTGACGTGGCCTGGGCGAAGTCATGGTGGCTGCACGTGGATGACGCGGCGTTGCGGGCCGACGGTTCGGTCGCGCTTGCCGGTTGGTTCAGCACCGCGCCGACCCCGAGCGGCCTCTACGTCCGCCCGGTGCCGTTCGGCACGAACATCGTGGCCGGCTCCGCGCTGACCGCGCACGACGCGTTCGTGGCGCAGATCGGCGCCGACGGCCGGGAGCAATTCATCCGCCACACCGGTTCGCCCGCCTTCAGCACCTATGGCAACGCGACTGCCTATTGCGTGGCGGTCAACGCCAGCAGCTCCGTCTGG
>JBIIUN010000248.1:0-7471 GCA_044339945.1 Kapaibacterium sp. (SeqCode) | reverse complement strand
CGAAGACCTCGTGCACGCAGGTTCCCAGCGTCGTGCCGCGCGGCAGGCGGGCGAATTCGTCGAGTTCCTCGGCTTCGGCCGGTTCGGCGGCGAGCTCGACGGCGTCGTGATCCGGCGCTTCCTCGGCCGCCCCGGCGATCAGGCCGGAGTAACTCTGGATCGCCCAGCGGTCGAAGCCGCTCCGGTGGAACTCGCGCGGGCCGGCGAGCGGAAGAGGCGCTTCCGCCCAGCCACCGCCGTGCTCCCCCAGGGCCGGCAAGGTGTCCGCCAGCGCGATCGTGCCGCCGGATTGGTCGGCAATGGTCTGGAGTTCCGCGCGCATCGCGGGCAGCGGCAGTTCCTGGAGGCGCGCGCTCAGGGCTGCGAGATCGGGGATTTCGCCGGCCGGGGAACGCGCGTGCAGCAACCAGCCGAGCGCGGAAGTTTCGAGGCCGCTGATCGGGCCGGTGAGCAGGTAGCAGCGGTTGCGGGCCCGGGTGAGCGCGACGTAGAGGAGGCGCAGGTGTTCCTGCAACATGTCGGCGGCGTAGGCTTCGCGGTGCGTGGAATCGCGATAGCCCGCAAGATCGATCAACGGTCCGCCGACGGCGCGACGGACCACCAACGGGTCCCGTTCGCGGTTCTTGGACGGCTCCACGCCGCGCCACAGGAATGCGCAGAACACGATCGGATATTCCAACCCCTTGCTCTTGTGGATGGTGACGAGACGGACCGCGCTGGCGTCGCTTTCGAGGCGCATCTCGGTGTCATCGACCGCCTGGGCGTCAGCCGACTTCTGGTCGGCGAGCCAGCGGGAGAGCGCGGTGCCCGTGTGCCCGGCTTGCTCGGCGGCGTGCAGCAATTCACCGAGGTGTAGCAGGTTGGTCAGGCGCCGTTCGCCGTCGGGCCGGGCCATGAGGCGGGCGCGGACCCCTTCGCCTTCGAGCCAGCCGCGGAACGCCGCGGCGAAACCGCGCCGCTGCCAATTCTGGACGTGGCGGGCAAACGCCTCCGCGACGTCGGCCGCAAAGTCGGCGTCGGTGTCCAGGCGGGCGAAATCCGCGAGCGTGAAGCCGCGCGCGGGCGTTGCCAACAATCGGCGGAGGAGGCTGGGGGAATGGGGTGATTCCAGCGCGTCGAGCAGGCTTCCGACGGTGGCGACCTCGTCGGAGGCGAAGACGCTTTCGGCGGCCTGGAGCACGCTGGGAATTCCCCGTCGCCGGAGGGCGTCCTGGAGTTCGAGCGCCTCTCGGTTGAGCGGAACGAGTATGGCGACGTCGCGCGGCCGCACGCGGGCGCCGCCCAGCGTGACGTTCGGATCGCCGAGCAGCCGTTCGATCTCGGCGACAATGGCGGCGCGGGCCAGTTCACCGGCTGGCTCCTTTGCGATGGTCTTGTCGTCGTAGCCCTGCCCGAGCAGCCAAAGTTGCAACGGTGCGGTGGCCGACGGATCACGCAAGGCGTGGGCCTCGGCCTGGCTGGCGGCGGCGACCGGCGCGAATTCGATGCGCGGATTCGCGAAGGGCTGCGGGTGGTTGCCGAACAGCTGGTTCACCGCCGCGACCAGCTTCGTCTCGGAACGCCAGTTGGTGCCGAGCGTGGTGCGGGCGTCCGGGGACACCGATTCGCGCGCCGTGAGGTAGGTCGCCACGTCGGCGCCGCGGAAGCCGTAGATGGCCTGCTTGGGATCGCCGATCAGCCGCAGGCGATGGCCGGCACCGGAGTCGGCGAACAGGCGGGCGAAGATGCGCCATTGGAGCGGATCGGTGTCCTGGAATTCGTCGATCAGCGCGGCGCGATAGGTGCGGCGCAGGGTGGCGGCCAGTTCCGGCCCGGAACCTCCGGCAAGTGCCGCGTCGGTGCGGCGGAGCAATTCGTCGAAGGACTGCGTCTTGGCGCGTTGCTGGGCGGCGGCGAGGCGCGCGTGGAGTTCGAGGGCGAAGCGGGACTGCAGTTCGCGCCCCAACTCCTGGCGCGCGTCGAGCACGCCTTGGACTGTCTCGAAGAAGGCGAAGTTCGGCGCCTGCTTGGGTTTGGCGAGCACGGCGGCATGCGCCTCCGCGAGGCTCAATGCGTCGAGCAGTTTCGTCGTGTCGGCGGTCCAGCTTTCGCCGCGTTCCAGGCGTTCGCGCAGCGCCTCGACCTCGGCGGCGAAAGAGTCCCTGTTGAAGTCGGCCTTGAAGGTTGGGTTCGCCCGGCCACCGCCGAACAGCGCGCCGACTTCGGCCCGATGCGTGCGCCAAAATTCCAGCAACGCGGTCCGGGCCGCAACGAGCCGGTCCGCGGTGGATTCGCCGGGCTCGGGCGACACCGTGAACTCGGTGTGCGGTTGCACGGCGCGGGCGGTGGCGAGGAGCAGTTCCGGCGTGAGCAGTCGGGCGAGGCCGCTGGCGATGAGGCCGGGCTGGGCGGCGGCGAGCTGTTGTCGGATGAAGCCGAATGCGACCTCGCGCAGACGGTCGGAATTGTCCGCCGCGAGTTCCGCATCAAACAGGCTGTCCGTCTCGAAGGCCCGGTCGCGCAGCACGCGCTGGCAGAAGCCGTGGATCGTGAAGATCGCCGCCTGGTCGAAGAGCGTGAGCGCGTCCTGCAACCGCTGCCCGGCTTGGGCACGTTCGTCCGCGCCGGCGAAGCGCGTCAGCAACGACTGCTCCAGGGCGTCGTCCGTGGCGCCGCGTTCGAAGGCGTCCGTCGCCGACCGGAGCCGGGCGCGGATGCGTTCGCGCAGCTCGTCGGTCGCCGCGTTCGTGTAGGTGACCACCAGCAGTTGGTCGATGCCCGGCGGGGGCGCGGCGCCGTCGGGCTCCAGCAACAGCCGCAGCACCAGTCCGGCGAGCGCGAATGTCTTGCCCGTGCCGGCGCTGGCCTCGATCACTGCGACGCCCGGCGTCAGCGGATCGGTGAGCAGTTCAAAGCGGTTCACGGCAATTCCTCCCGGTGCTGGAGCAGCGCCTGGAACACAGCGAGGCTCACCGTCCCGAAGTCGGTGACGCCCGGCAGGTCCACTCCGTCGAAGGCCAGCCGAAAAGCCGCGTCGGCAGATTCTGGTTCAGGCCGGTCATCGCCGACGAACGGCGGGTCCCAGACGCTGCGTGCCGCGGCGAGCGCCCGGACTTCCCGCTCGGCCTCGACCTTGACCTTGCCGACGAATTTCTCGGCGTAGGCGAAGGACGTCTTCGGCGCGAACGGCAGCACTTCGCCCTGACCGCGTTGGAAGAGCGTGACCAGTCGGGTAAGTTCGGCGGCCGGCTCGGTCGGGACGTTCAGGGCAAACGTGCCGTCGCGTCCCAGCAGCACGGCGCGCCGGACCGAAGCGTCCAACGCGACGGCGAACAGCAGAGTAATCCACCCGGCGAGCAGGACTTCCGGCCGGCGCTCCAGCTTGGAGTAACGCGCCAGCACGACCTGGTCGCCGAAGACCTCCACGCGGCCGGTGAGTTCCCGGCCGGCGACCGTCAACGTGCCCGAAACGAAACGCGCCGGGGCGGCGAAGTGCGGTTCGCAGCGGTGCCAGAAGGCGGTGGTCTCCCGCTCCAGCCGGCTTTGTTCGCCTTCCCGCAATGGCTGATCCGGCAATCGGCCGGCGGCGGCCTGGAGCGTCAGCAACTCCCGCAGCGATTGGTGCCGGCGCAACGTGGCGACGCCGGCTTCGACCAGGCCGTGGTTGTCACGGGTGCCGACCTGGAATTCCTCCTCGTCGCGCCAGCCGTCCTCGTCGCGGGTGAACCGCAGGCCCAGGCGCTGCTCCGCGAAGTGCTGCGCCGGATTCCGGAAGAAACGGATCAACGTCGGGAGTTCCACGGGCGCGGCCGGCAGCTCGGTGGGGTGCTTCCCGGCGAGCGGCGGAATGGGTTCCTGCCTGCGTTGTTGGAGCGCGACGGCGGCGGCGTGGTTGGCGGGTGAAAAACTGAACAGCCCTTCGCCGCGGAAGTAGTCCGGACTGAACGCCTGCAGGCGGTGGCGCACGACGAGTTCGCGGCTCGGCGGCGTTCCAGCGGCGGTGGTGAATTCGTGGTCGAAATGATCCAGCAGCTCGCTCACAACGACGCTCGGTGGAATGTCCTTCCCGTCGCGTTGCGACTGGCCGACGTAGCTGAGGTGCAGGCGCGCGCGGGCCGACAGCAGCGTTTCGAGGAACAGGTAACGGTCGTCGTCGCGTGGCGAACTGTCACCCGTCCGGCGGCGCCGCGCCGTAAGGTCGAAGGCCAGCGGCGTGTTCTGGCGGGGAAAGGTGCCGTGGTTCAGGCCGAGCAGGCATACGACCGGGAAGGGGACGCTGCGCATCGGTTTCAGGCCGCAGATCGTCACGCCGCCGTGGAGGAAGCCGCTGCCCCGGCGATCTTCCGCGAGAGCCGGGCCGAGGTGTTCCAGCACCACGGCGAGACTGAGCGGTTCCGTGCAGCCGCCCCATTGCTGCGCGTCGGCGAGCGTGGTCAGCGCGGTGCGGACGGTGTCGGCCTCGCGTTTGGCGTCGCCCTCGGTGGCGCACAGGGCACCGAGGAAAACCGTGAGCCGCTCCGCCCATTCGGCCGGCGGCGCCGGGGTTTCGGTCACGCGGGCGAAGTTCAGGAGTGTTTCCGCGAATTGGCAGAAGCCGCCCAGAACGTCCGCTTCGCCGCCGTCCACCGACACGGAGTGGGCCACGCCGCACGCGACAACTTCCTCGGTGCCGCCCAGCGCGTAACTCAGCAGCAGGCGGTCGAGGCCGGCGCGCCAGGTGTGGTTGGCCGTCGCCGATTGCGCGTGCGTGTGGGCTTCGTCGCGCCCCCAACGGATTTCGGCGGCGCGCACCCAGTCCCGGCACCGATCCAGGGCGTCTTCATCGAGCCCGAAGCGCTGCCGCACCGGCGGCCGTTCCAGCAAACCGAAGACTTCCGAGGCGGCGAACGGGCTGCCGGCTAGTTCGAGCGCGTGCCACAGGGCCGCGCCCAGGCCACCGGCACGCGGACTGCGGTCGGCGATAGAGAAGGGGATGAACTGACCGGGCCGTTCCGGCTGCGAGAAGACGGCTTCGAGCAGCGGGGCATACGTTTCCAGGTCCGGCACCATCACGATGACGTCGCGCGGTTGGAGCTGGGGATCGTCGTTGAACGAGGCGAGCAGGTGATCGTGCAGCACCTCCACCTCGCGCAGCGGACTGTGGCACGAATGAACCCTCACGGAGTCGTCCACGGCGGCGAGCGAAAGGCGCGGTTCGCCGACGCCGCGCGCCGTGAGCGAAAGCATCGCGGCCTGCAACCGGCCGAGCAGCCGGTCGTCCGGGGGCGGCACGAAATCTTCCGCGGCATCCTGCGCGTCGCGGTCGAGCAACAGGTCGAGCATTTCCCGGCCGGTCCGCCCCAGCGAGGCGAGCAGCGGATGCCCTTCGTCCGCCTCGCCAAGGGGCCGCGGGGAACGCCGGCGGGCGAGGGCTTGTTCGCGGCGGGAACGGAGATCGCCCCAGTAGTGTTCGGTCGGCTGGAGCAGGAACAGGTGAACCTCGGCGACGGTTCCCAGCGCGGCCAGCAGGTCGAGATGGAACGGCGGCAGCGCGGAAACGCCAAAGAGCGAAACTCGCTCCGGCAGCCGATCGACCGGGAGTTCGCCCGCTTGCGCCCGGCGGAGGAATTCGCGGTGCCACGCCGCGGGATGCCCCACCGCCCAGCCGTTGCCGACCAAGTGCCAGAGCTGGGCCTGCCACGCGTCGCGGGCCTCCGCCTGAAACGCCTCGGGCCAATTCGCGTCGTCCGCGTCCCAGGCGAGGATCAGGTCGGGCCGAAAGACGAGGTATTGATCGAAGAGCCGCGCCAACCGGCCGGCGAGCTGGAAGCGTTTCCGATCATCGCCATCCGCCAGGTAACGCGCGACGGCATCGAAGCCGGGCCGTTGCGCGGCGGCCGGCAGCAGCGAATAGAGCCGCCACACCAGCAGTTCCGGGTCAAACGACGGGCGGGCGTCCACGGTCAGGTCGAGCGCGCGGAAGAGTTCGTGGGCAAAGGCGCGGGGAAACGGGAACCGCAGGTTGGCGGCGACGCCGAGACGTTCCGCCAGTTGCAGCTTGAGCCAGCGGGCCATGCCCTGGCTCTGCACGAGCACGGTTTCGGGCGCCAACGCCGAGCGCGGCGGCGTTCGCAGCACATCCGCGAGCGTCCCGGCGAGGGACTCCAGGCGGTTGCTGCGGTGCAGATGGAAACCGGGCACGGGCGGAGCGTGCGCGGATTGGGCCGGACGTTTCAATGGGGCGAATGCTACGGCCGCGGTCGGACAACGGCGGGCCGGTGGTTCAGCGGAATGGAACCCGGGCCCAAGTCGCCAGCACCAGGGGCCAGAAGACGCACCAAGCCCCGCGATTGGCGGCCGGCACCCAGCGTTCAGGCAGCAGCGCGCACAGCCCGCCGAGGACGATGCCCACCGCAAATCCGACTGCGTGGGCCAGCACATCGGAGGTCATGGCCGTGCCCAATTCGATGAACAGGAAGGCGCCGCCCGCGAGCCCGGTCAGCAGCAGCCGGGTGCCGCGCCGGCCCAGCCGCCACAGGGGCAGCGCCTGCACGGCCATCATGCCCAGCGCGGCCATCACCATGCCCGACGCACCGAGGCCGTAGCCGGGATGATCCGCGCGGAATTTCAGGGCAAAAAAGTTGGCGCCCGCCCCGGCCAGCAGCGTGACCAAGCTCGTGATCCCGGCGCCATAACGGGCCATGGCCAGCCCGAGGAACAAGGTGCCGGTGAGGGCATTGGCTGCCAGGTGGGCGAGGTCGCTGTGAAGCCACACGGCGGTGAAGGCGCGCCACCATTCGCCCCGGCTCGCCGCGCCGTAGGCGAAGGTGCCGCCGGTCAGTCGGTCGCTTACCACGTGGAGCAGCGACAGCACGGTGACCCAGAGCAGCACGCCGGAGTGGAAGCGGAGTTCGGAGTCGGGCAGGGCGTGTTCCCACCGGGAGCGCCGGGATTCGCGGTTGAACAGGCGCAGCGCCTCCAGGGCCCGCGGATGGTCCGTCGGCCCGAGCGCCAACTGCCACGCGCCGGAATCCGGATCGCGGTCGAGCACGCAGGTGATGCCCTGGCTGACGAGCACCAGCGACCAATCCAGCGCCTGCTGTTCCGAGCGGGCGCGAATCAGGGCCGGGGCGACGTCATTCACGGCGGCGAAGGTCGCGACCGGCCGGCGTCTGGCAAATCTGGGTGTGAAGGCCGCGGGTCGCGTTTGCCCCGACGGTTTCCGCTGCCTAGCTTCGCCGCCGTGAAACCGTTCCTGCTTGTCCTGGGAAGCCTGCTGGCCGCGACCGCGCACGCCGCCGAGCCGGCCACCCTGTTCTCGGAAGACTTCGCCAAGGTGCCGGACGGCGAGCTGCCAGACCCGCCATTCAAGGTGCTCGACGGCCAGTTCAAGGTCATGGGTGAGGGCGAGGCCCGCTTTGTCGAACTGCCGGGCGCGCCGCTCGAGAGCTACGGCTTCCTGTTCGGGCCCGCGAATCCCTCGGGCGTCGAGGCCGCCGCCCGCATCCACACG
>JBIIUN010000247.1:0-7474 GCA_044339945.1 Kapaibacterium sp. (SeqCode) | reverse complement strand
ACTCCTGCGCGAGGACCTCGGGACCGAACGATACATCACCCTGTGCATGGTCCGCCTGGATCCCGTCGCCCGGCGCCTGACCTACGCCAACGCCGGCCATCCGGCGGCCCAGGTGCTCAATGCCGCGGGCGACGTGAAGGCCGTGCTCCGGCGAACCGGTCGCGCACTCGGCCGCCAAGGCGGCACGCCCTTCACCGCCGGGGCGGAGGTGGCCTTGGAATCGGGCGACTTGGTGCTGCTCCTGACGGACGGCATCGATGAAGCGATGCGCTCCGACGGCGAGTGTTTCGGGCTCGAACGCGCCTTGGAGATCGTCCGGCAGCATCGGGCCAGTCCGCTGCCGGAACTGGTCCGGCGCCTGTGCCAGGCAGCCCGCGATTTCACGGCGCCGGACCCGCAGAACGACGACCTCACCGTCGTGCTGATGCGCGTGCTCTGAACGGGTTCGGCCCTTAGGCGAGCCGGATTTCCGCGGAGCGCCCATGGGCGTCCAAGCCTTCGAGCGCGGCGAACTTCTGGACGCTCTTGAGCGCCTTGCGCACGCCGGGCTTGCGATATTCCACGACGCTGGTGCGGCGTTGAAACTGATCCACCGTCAGCCCGGCGAACGAGGCGCCCGCGCCACCGGTGGGCAGCGTGTGACTGGGGCCGGCCACGTAATCACCCAGCACCGTAGGCGAGTCGTTGCCGAGGAAGATCGCCCCGGCGGTCAAGATCTGGGCCGAGACTTTGCGGGCCTGCTTGACCATCAGTTCGCAGTGTTCGGGCGCGAGCTGATTGGCCAGCGCGATACCGGCCTTCAGGTCCTTCACCTGGATGATCCAGGCGTTGTCCGCGAGGATCTTCTCAATGAACTCCCGCCGGGTCAGGCTGGGAAGTTGGCGCTCGACTTCCCGGGCGATCGCCTTGGTCAATTTGCCGGAAGTGGTGATTACCCAAACACGTTCGTGACCCGAACCGTGTTCGGCCTGCGCCAGCAGGTCGGCGGCGATGAACGCGGGATTGGCGGAATCGTCGGCCAGCACGCACACCTCGCTCGGTCCCGGCAGGAGATCCACGGCGACGTGCCCGAACAGCAGCCGCTTGGCGGCCACGACGTAGGCATTGCCCGGCCCGAAAATCTTCTGCACCCGCCGGATCGTGGGCGTGCCGTAGCCGAGGGCGGCGATCGCCTGGGAACCGCCGACGCGATAAATCTCGGTGGCGCCCGCCATCCGCGCGGCAAACAGCAGGGCCGGATTGATGCTCCCGTCCTTGCCGGGCGGGGTGCAGACCACGATCTCCGGGCAACCCGCCACTTGGGCGAGCGTCACCGTCATGAGCGCCGTCGATACGAGCGGGGCGGTTCCGCCCGGGATGTAGATGCCGACCCGCTGGAAGGGATCAAACTTCTCGCCGACCAACGCGCCGTGGGAATTCCGCGCCTGCCAACCCCGGCGCAGGGAACGCCGCGCGAAGTTGGCGATGTTGCGATGGGCGTCCTTGACCGCGGCGCGCAGGCTGGCGTCCGCCCGGAGCGAGGAATTCATCAGCTCGGCTGCCGTGACGGGCAACTGCTCCAAGGTCAGTTGGGCGCCGTCGAACTTGGCCGTCAGTTCCAGCAGCGCGGCGTCGCCCTGCTCCCGGACAGTCTTCAAGATGGCCGCGGTGCGCTCCTCGATCACGGGGTCAAACAGGCTCGACGGGGCCGCGAGGGCGGCCATCTGCGTGGCAAAATCGGGATCGGAATGACGGACGATGCGCATCGGTGGAGCAGGGTAGGGAGGTCGCCGAAGCTGTCAAAGGCGCACCCGTAGCCGGCCACCGGCGGGGCCTCACCAAATGAGGGTGACGGCTCCCGCGGCCATGGCGGTCAGCCACAGGACCAGGACCGTCGTTGTTTTGGAAAGTCCGGCGCGGACGAGTCGGTGGGAAAAATGGTTCGTGTCGCCGATCCAAAACGGCCGGCCGGCCCGCGTCCGGATCCAGACCACACTGGCCAGGTCGAGCAATGGCACGGCGAGGATCAGCAATGGATTGAGCACCGACAGGCGGCTCGGTTCCGCCTGCTTGGCCGAATAGAAGTGTGGCAGGATGGCCAGCACGGCGAGCAAGTAACCCACGAGGTGGCTGCCGGCGTCGCCGAGAAACACCGAAGCCCTGGGGAAGTTGAATGGCAGGAATCCAAGCAACGCGCCGGCGCATAGCAGGGCCAGCGAGGCGACCAGATATTGTCCCTGCGCGGCGGCGTGAAACGCGATCCAGCCCGAGGCGATGATGCCCAGCCCGCCGCAAAGGCCGTTCATGTTGTCGTTGAAATTGACCGCGTTGGTCACCGTCAGGATCCAACCGACCGTGACGAAGTAGCTGAAGGCCACACTGGGCACGAACAGCGTCACCCGCACTCCGCTGGCCGCGACGAGCAGGGCGATGGCACACTGGCCGGCGAATTTCACCGCCGGCTTGAGCTCATGTTTGTCGTCCCACCAGCCCAGGACCACCATGCCCAGCGCGCCGACGAGGATGGCCGCGAGTTGCGGCGCCCGTTTGCCCAGGCCATAGCCGAGCTTGGCCACGGCGTCGGCGCTCAGCAGCTCGAGGCTCACGGCCAATGCGCCCCCCAGCACGACAAGGGCAAGGCCGGTGAACACCGCCAGGCCGCCGGCGAGCGGGATGGGCGTCTGGTGGATCTTGCGGTGCCCGGGATCGTCCACCAACCCTGTCCGCACACACCAGGCCCGCCACAGGGGCACCACCGCCGCGGTCGCGATCAGCGCGCCGAGGAATGACAGCAGGTAGGCGTTGGCGGGAAAGGACACGGTGGAAACGGTGATCAGTGCGTGGCCCAGTTTCGTCCGGCGGCCAGGCGCAGGTAAAGTGCGTGCTGTTCCTCCACGAGCCGCTCGACGGTGAAGCGATCGCGCACGAATTCCCGCCCCGTCGTTCCCAATCGGACCCGGAGTTCCAGTTCGTTTGCCAGGGTGGCCAGCCGGTTCAGCAGCGTGGCGTGGTCATCCGGTTGGATGAGGAAACCGGTTTCGCCGTCGCGGCAGACTTCCCCGGCGCCGTCGCAATCGTAGGCGACCACCGGCTTGCCGGCGGCCATCGCCTGCGGCAGGGCCCGGGGCAGCCCTTCGCGCCGGCTCAGGTGGATCAGGCAATCCATCAGGCCCACGAGGCGGCTGACCTCGGCTGGCGGCACCAATCCGGAAAAGACGAACCGGTCGGCGAGCCCGGCGGTCCGGGCCATTTCCTCAAACCGCTGGCGCCACGGGCCGTCGCCGACGAACAGGAACTTCGCCCGGGGAACCCGGCGGACCAGTTCCGGGGCGATGGCAAACACGTCGTCGTGTCCTTTCAATTCGAACAGTCGGGCAATCTTGCCGATCACGAAATCCCCGTCGCGCAAACCCAGCGAGTGGGCCAGCTCCGGATCACGTCCGGCCCCCAGGAACGAACCTAGGTCGAAGCCGCTGAAGATGCGGGTGTATTGCTCCGGGCGACCGATGCCGGCGGCGAGGTATTGGCGCGTCATGGCATTGGCCACGACCACGAAATGATCCGTGATCCGGCCCGCCCGCCGTTCGGCGGCGGTGAAGGCCACATTGGCGGCCACGCCCTGGAACGGTCCGAAACTCGGTCCGTGGATCGAGTGGATCACCAAGGGAACCCCCGCCTTCCGGGCCGCGAGGCGACCGAGAATCCCGGCCTTGCCGCTGTGCGTATGAACAATATGCGGCCGGCGGAGGCGGAATATCCCGGTCAGTTTCCGGTAGGCGAGCCAGTCCGTCCACGGACGAACGGCGCGGATCAGCTCGGGGACCAACGTCAGGCAACCCGCCTGCTCGACCACGGGCTGAAGCGAGCCCTCGGCGCCGATGGTGAGGCCGGCAATCAGGTCCACGTCCAGCCCGGGCCGGGCGCGCAGGCCGAGCACCGACGCGATGGTGTTTTCCTGGGCGCCGCCGACGATCAGCCGGGTGATGACATGCGTGACCCGCATCGCGGCGCAGCGCCTACTTGCCTGCCTTAAGCTGGTTTACGCGGGACAGGACGGCGGCGTAGTCGGCCGAATTGGTGGGCGCCAACCGCAGGTAACTCTCGAAGTATTTCAGGGCCAGCGTCGGGTCCTTCTGCTTCTCCGCGATCTGGGCGAGACCGAACTGGAACTGGGATTCCTCGGGGAACTTGCGCGCGAGGGAATCATAATCCCGCTTGGCCTCCGCCAATCGGCCCAGCTTCAGGAGGCACTCGGCCCGGCGCGCCTTGGCGACCGGATTTTCCGGGGACACCCGCATGACGGCCTCCAGCATGACCAAGGCACGATCGTATTGGGCTCGATCCATGAACACCGCAGTCAGGCGAATGAACGGCATCGGATCGCTGGGGCGGACCTTGGTCCATTGCTCGAGCAGTGGGATCGCCTCATCGAGCTTGGGCAGGCTGAGGTAGTAGTAGCTCAGCAAGTCGAGCAACTGGACGGCGTCGGGGAATTCCTTGAGCCGGGCCCGGAGAATCCGCTCCGCGTCCTCGCTGCGCTTGAGCATGAACAGGGCGGCAGATTCGAGATAACTGGCCTGCACCTGTTCGCCGGGCGTCAGTTTGCGCTGTTGGGTCGAACGCACCGAAGTCAGGGCCAGTTCGTGCTGGCCCGCGACCTGGCAGGCCTCCGCAAAACCCAGCAGCGGCGCGACGAGAGTCGGGTTGAGCTCGTTGGCCCGTTGGAAGGCGATGGCCGCCCGGCGGACCAGTTGGTCCGAGGAATTGAGGAAACCGCGGCCCAGGTCGGTCAGGAGCAGGGGTTCGTCGATCGGGCCGCCTTGCCCGACGAGCTCGAAGGGGCGACGCCCGAGGGCCGGCTTCGCCAATTCCGGAGTCAAGGCCTGCTTGTTTCGCAGCGCTTCATTGACCCCGAGGTTGATTTTCGCGGCCGCGTTAAGGTCGCTCAGTTCCGTTGCCAGTAGGAAGAGCTTTCCGCCGTCCTCCAGTCGGCCGGCCCGTTGGAGCACGACTCCCGCGGCGTTGGCGGCGCGGGACCAGACCTCGCAGGCGACGCGGCCGTTCGCGGCCCCGCCGCGGGCGGATTCGATCGCACGGTCCAGGGTGCCTTGGTTGTCCTTCCACCATTGGGCCAAGGCATCGAGATCGGCGGACGTCGAAGCCGGCGGGGTGATCTGATTCGCCTCGTAGCGGTGCAGCCGGAAGATAGGGCCGAGCGGGGATTGCCAGGTGTTTTCGGCGGACACGAACTGGCTGGAGTGCAGGTAAAAGCCCCGGTTGGTCTCGGCCGCCCGGGCCAGCATGTAAATGAACGGCACTTGGACGAAATCCTTTCGGACCGCCATTTCCTGCAACTCCGGCCACTCTTCGCGATGCCGCGCCGCCAAGGCCCGCCGGTAGTGGGGCAGGCTCCCGCGCGGCGTCAGGATCAGCGCGTGTTCGGGCGAATTCGGGTCGGCGGCGAACCGGAAGGCGGCGAGTCCGTAGGTGAAGGCATCGTCGGCCAGCACCAGCGAAGGCTGCTTCGGTAAATCCGCCGTCAGGGTATCCGCCAATTCCCGGAGCACAGGCCCGTTGGCGGACCGGATCACCGGGACATTCTTGACCACCAAGGCAACCGGCACCGCGACGGTGGCACCGACGGCGGCGATGAATCCGAGCTTGATGAGTCCGCCCACCAGCGCGCCGGGCCGATCCCAAGCCTTTTCCGGTTCCTTGCTGCCGAGCACGAGCAGGTAGCCAAGGAAGTAGCCCGAGGCGAGGGCGCCCGTGAAGGCCAACGAGAGCAGCGGCATGCCGCCCCCGGCAGGATCCAGATGGACGATCTTGCGGGGACTGAAGGCGGGATCGAACGCGAAGAAGATGTTGCCGCCCAGCCAGGCCACCTGCAGGACCGCGACGGCGGCGATGTTCAGAATGGTCTCCATGCTGGTGCCCTTGGCCCCGACCCAGCGGATCCCGATCAGCGCCAGCGGCAGCAAGGTCACGATGGCGACCAGCAGGGAGCGCCCGCGCGGAACACCGATCAGGTAGGACTTCTGCATGACCAGGACCGAATTCAGTGCTGATCCGAAGCTGGTTTCGGAGCCCGCCGTCGAGCTGACGACCAGGGGCATGAGCAGATACAGGCCCAGTCCCAGCATCCCGGACAAGGTCATGCGCACCAGGAAGCCGGCGTGAAAGAACGCCCAGGCCCGGGTCCAAACCACGGCGACGAGGAACAACGGTGCAAAGGCAAACATCGCCCAGTTGTTGGCCATCCCGAGTCCAAACGCCAAGGCGAGTGCCAGCAGCCAGCGCTCATTCTGCCGGACCCGGTATTCCAGCAGGCACTGCACGCAAAACGCGAACACCAGCAGATCCACCATTTCCCCGGTGAAGGTCGTGGCTTGCTCCCAGAACGTGAGTTGCAGCCCCAGCAACCCGGCGGCAAACACGGGCGGCGCCCACGCCAGCTTGATGCGCAATGGTCCCGGTTCCGACTGTCCGCGCATCCGCTGTTCCCGGGTGCGATCGTGCGGCAGCAGCGCCACGCAGCGGGCGAGAATGCCGACCACCAACGCGGCTATCATGGCGGCGAGGACGTTGGTCACCACCGGCAGCTTGGCCAAGCCGAGCCCCTTGATCGGCAGGGTCAGGACGTAGACCAACGGCAGCGTCAGCAGGTTGTCGCCGTCCCGGCCGGAGATGCGGGTTAACAGGTCCAGACTGTTGGCGCCGACCCAGGGATTGAGGGTCACCAGGTAGACCACGAGGAATACCCCGGCCAGCGCCCAGGGCAGGACGCGCTGGGGGAATCCGTGGGGTGCGGACGAGTTTTCAGCCATAGGTGAGTCTGGCGGACACGTTGGCGATGCCGTGCCTCCGGTGGCAATCAAAACCGCGCCCTTTTCCGGGACCGAACACCCCCGCTCCGTGGGTTTAATGCCGGAAATGCCGATGACCGGTGAAGACCATGGCCAACCCGCGCTCGTCGGCCGCCTTGATGACGTCCGCATCGCGCACGGAACCGCCGGGTTGGATCGCCGCGGTGGCGCCCGCCTCGGCGGCGGCAATCAGGCCATCGGGGAAAGGGAAGAAGGCATCCGAACAGACCACGCTGCCCGTGAGCGGCAGGCCGGCTTCCCCGGCCTTCCAGACCGCGATGCGGCTGGAATCGACCCGACTCATCTGCCCGGCGCCGACGCCCAGCGTGCGGTCCGGCCCCACGTAAACGATCGCGTTGGACTTGAGATGCTTCACTACCCGCCAACCGAACAGCATCGCCCGAAGCTCCGCTTCGGTGGGTTGACGTTGGGTCACGACCCTGAGATCCGCAGCGGTGGTAATCTTGAGGTCCCGTTCCTGCCAGAGAAACGATTCCGCGCCGACGCTGCGAATGTCGCTCGGCGCTGCGGCGGTGGGGTTCTTGAGCACCTTCAGCAAACGGAGGTTCTTCTTTTGCTGGAGCAGCGCCAACGCCTCGGGCGTGAAATCCGGCGCCACGATCACTTCG
>JBIIUN010000246.1:0-7511 GCA_044339945.1 Kapaibacterium sp. (SeqCode) | reverse complement strand
TGATCCGTCCGGCCACAATCCTGTGGCTCTGGAGGCCGCCAACGCGGCTTCTAACCCACGACCGCCCGGCTCGTCACCCACGCTCAACCGTTCGTTGTTGAGCCATAGGGTCTAGGATGGGTTGCTACAGCTTGGGTTTGCTTAGCTTTGGCGTTCGCCGCCAATGGCGCTGAAAAGAAGACCAAGGCGAAGAAGGAGCCGGCAGAGTCACCGAAGGAGGTGGAAGTGTTCCAATTCGGAGTCCTGCCAGACCGGACCTTCAAGGAACTGGAAACTTTCACTGATGACATCACCCGGCGAGAAGAGCCCGAAATCACCCGCAAGTTCGTTAAGAAGGCCCAAGGCCTAGGTGCCGATGCCTTAATCGTCTTTCCGCTGGAACGGTCTGGTTCAGAGCTGGTTCCTTTCCAAGGTTTCCGCGACACCTTCGCGTATCGGGCAGCCGCGGTCAGATTCACCGGCCCTCCGGGAAGCGCGCCTCGTCCGGTTTTCGTGCCTTCCGCTCCGGCGGAACAGCCTGTTGTTCCAAGCGCTCCCGCCACCGCGTCACCACCCAAAGCGCGGCAATTGGCAGGCAGTGGAACCGGCTTCTTTATCACTCGTGACGGTTACCTGATTACCAACGATCACGTCGTTAAGGGTGCCAGCGAACTTAAGGTGCTGGTCGGCAGGGCGCTCTTGCCGGCAACGGTGGTCAAGAATGATCCAGCCAACGACCTAGCCCTGCTCAAGGTCGAGGGCAGATTTGAGCCGCTCGCAATCGCTCCCAGCCGAGCGGTTAAACTGGGAGACCCGGTTTTAACCATTGGGTTTCCCCGTCCCGACACTCAAGGAATGGAACCCAAGCTGAGCCGAGGCGATATTTCGGGGACTTCGGGGCTTCACGACAATCCGAATGAATTTCAAATCAGCAACCCGGTTCAGCCGGGAAACTCAGGAGGGGCGCTCGTGAATAGTGGCGGTGATGTAGTTGGTGTAGTTGTTGCCGTTTTAAGCCACCGAGTGACGTTGCGTGACGGTGGTGCGTTGCCCCAAAACGTGAATTTTGCCGTCAAGAGCACCTACGTAACTGCTCTGCTAGAATCCGTTTCGGATATCAAGGAGTCGGACCTTGGCAAACCGACGGGGCAGGAAAAATCATCGCGGGAAATTATCGACCAGACTCTTGCCGCGACGGTGCAAGTATTGTCCTACCGCTAGTGGCAACCTCACTCTCGAAGGCTAGGGGACTTCCCGGATTCGGAAATACTGGCCCGATTCTGCGGCGTTGAAGTCCCTCGTTTCGGTGTCGCTAGTCGCGACGAACTCCCCTTGGGGAATCCAAACGGACAAGTCAATTGAGCTCTCGAGTTGGTAGCGAGTGCCTTCGACCACCCCCAACGTCAGGCGCACTGTTTGGACGGCAAGATTGAGAACGGGAACCCTTGGGGGTGGCGCAATCCGCACGGCCGGTTGACCGAAATACCCCGTGCCTGCGGATACCACTTGAAATCCGACAACCCTGCCAAAGGCCACAGTGGCGACGGCCTTGGCGCCCGTGCCGGTTCCGGTGATCTCCACTTCAGGCGCGCTTTGGAACCCTTGTCCACCGTCGGACACTTCCAATCCAACCACGGACCCATTGACGACTTGAGCCACCGCCCGCGCCCGCCGATATGCGCTCGCCTCGAATTGGTAGAGAGACAGCACCTCGCCGTCGGTAAGCGCGCGACTGTAGATGCGAAGGTCATCCATCTGGCCCCGGTAAGTTTGGTGGCTCCCGTTTGGATAGCGAGTTGCCCCAACCAACAGTCCTTGCTGCGAAGTGCTCTTGCTAACGGTGCCGCTCCAACCGTGAGTCGCGACCAGCCTGCCATTGGCGAACAGGCGGCCGCCGGTCGAATCAAAAGCCGCCGTCAGGTGATGCCATTTCTTTTCCGTTAGGGGGACCGACAAAAAGCCAGCGGGCACCGAACCTTGGGTTCCGTAATACCAAGCACGAACCGAATCTCCGTTGAGGAACAGCCCCCACCCGTTCGCCGACGCGTTCAGGTAGTTTGAAACTAGCGCGATGTCGGTTCCTGGATTTGCGCCGAGATTGACCCATGCGGAGACTGTGACCGGAAGCAGGTTGCAGTTGGTTGCCGGAGCGAACAGCAACCGCGAAGAATCCCCGTCAAAGGCACCGGCGGCTGAGGAAAAGCCGAAGCGGTTGGTGGAAAAGCCAATGGCAGTAGGCGAAACAGAGAACTGATTTGTGACTGCGCTGTTCGCGTCACCGTCGAATCGGTGATGAGCGATCAACCCTGCCGTAGGGGCCTCGGTGGATTGCCCAAGCGCAACTAGCGCCGAGAGGATAGCGGAAATCGCCGCTGCCGTAAGGGAGTGCTTCATTGTGGAGGTGCTTGGTTTGGGCCGAGGGAGTGCTCCGCGAATCGTTCTTTGTCGGAGGGGGCTGGGCAATCCGGAAAATTGGTTAATGAATTGGAGCTGGGGCAGGATTCCTAGCGCCTCCATTCCAGCCATTTATGCCCGACCGCAAACGTCTCAGGGGCGGTTACGGAGTTGTAAAGCAGCCAGATCAGCCGCTTGGCTGTCCCGGAACGGGACAGCGAACCATTCAACCGCTACCCCGCTGCTATCCGGGGCACACCCAGCAAGGATTCCGACACACAGATTCCTTGGAACACTCTCCGAGTCGCACGGCATAGTGGCAGGAAACCAACCCGGCAGACATCAGCGAACGACAGGGGACAAAGGCGGCGTTTGTCTTACCAGCCTGTCTTACTTGGGGTCTTTCGCGAAGCCTGAGTTGGTGTAACTCGTTGCGATTGAAGTGCTTGCTCGAAATGGTGCGCCCGGCAGGACTTGAACCTGCACGATGTTACTCACTAGAACCTGAATCTAGCGCGTCTGCCAATTCCGCCACGGGCGCACAAAGCAGCGCGGAGGGAGTAGGCGCGCGCGCCCGTTCCGACAAGTCCTTTTTCCGGCCGAGCTGCACTTTTCTGACGCCCGGACGCCACCGCGGATCGGCACGACGAGTCTCCCGGGCTCGAAAATCTTCGCACGCCGACGGCTTTTTGGTTCAACTCCGCGGGTCCGATGCTCCGCCAGCTTTCCATTTCCGAACTCACCGGCCGGCTCGCCCGCCGTGAGTGTTCCGCCCGCGACGCGCTGCAAGCCTGCCTGGATCAGATCACCCGGGTGGATCCGCAGGTGAAGGCCTTCCTCAGTTACGACGTCGCCGATGCCCAGGCCCAGGCCGACGCCGCGGACCGCGACCTGGCCGCCGGTGTGACGCACGCGCAGAAGCCGCTGCTGGGCGTGCCCATCGCGCTCAAGGACGTGCTGAACCAGCGGGGCCAACCGCTGAACTGCTCGTCGAAGATCCTCGGCAAGTTCGTCTCGCCCTACGACGCGACGGTGGTGGAGAAGCTGAAGGCGGCCGGCGCGGTGGTCTTCGGCCGGCTGAACATGGACGAGTTCGCGATGGGCAGTTCGACCGAGAACTCGGCGTTCTGGACCACGCTGAATCCGTGGGACACGTCGCGCATTCCCGGTGGTTCCTCGGGTGGGTGCGCCGCGAGCGTCGCCGCGAGCGAATGTTTCGCCAGCATCGGTTCCGACACCGGCGGCTCCATCCGCCAACCGGCGTCGCTCTGCGGCATCGTGGGCGTGAAGCCGACCTATGGTTTGGTCTCTCGGTTTGGCTTGGTCGCGTTTGCCAGTTCGCTGGACCAGATCGGGCCGTTCACCAAGGACGTGCGAGATTCCGCGACCGTCCTGCAGGCCATCGCGGGCCATGACCGGCGCGATTCGACCAGCGTGCCGCAGGCGGTGCCGGATTATGCGAAGGCGTTGACCGGCGACCTGAAGGGGCTCCGCATCGGCATCGTGAAGGAGTTCAACATCGGCGGGCTTGATCCCGAGGTGGATGCGGCGGTGAAGGCGGCCGTGAAGCAGTTGGAGTCGCTGGGCGCCGAGATCGTGGAGGTGTCCCTGCCGCACAGTGACTACGCGGCGGCGACCTACTACATCATCGCGCCGGCCGAAGCCTCGGCGAACCTGGCCCGCTTCGACGGCATCCGCTATTGCGCCCGCGTGGACGGCCGCGATCCGGAGGAGCTGAATTCCAAGACCCGCGGCGCCGGCTTCGGGGCGGAGGTGAAGCGCCGCATCATCCTGGGCACTTACGTGCTGAGTTCCGGTTACTACGATGCCTTTTACCTGCGGGCGCAGAAGGTTCGCACGCTCATCCGCAACGACTTCCTCAAGGCCTTTGAGCAGGTCGACGCCATCGTGTCGCCCACCGCGCCCACGGCGGCCTTCAAGGTCGGCGAAAAGTCGGGCGACCCGCTCCAGATGTATCTGAGCGACATCTTCACGATCTCCTGCAACTTGGCGGGCATCTGCGGCATCAGCGTTCCGTGCGGTTTCACGCGGTCGCCGAAGCTGCCCATCGGCCTGCAGGTGCTGGGCAAGCCGTTCGGCGAGGAAACCATGTTCCGCGTGGCCCACGCCTACGAGCAGAGCACCGGCTGGCACCGCGAGCGGGCCCCGCTGGCGTAGTCCCGAAGGGTCCGACGGCGATGAATCCGGAGCGGCGCAACGAAATCGCCCTCGCGCTGATCACTTGGCTGGTGACCGCGCTGGGCTGGCTCACCGTGGCGGTCCATTGGCGGAATCAGAATCCGCGCGGATTGCCCCGGATGGAAGGGGACGACGTCCTGCTGAACCTAGTGTTTCCCGTCACCGGAATCGTCGTAGGCTTGGTCGCCTGCTTTGAGCGGCCGCGCTCCGGCGTGAAACGCTCCGTGTCACTGTTCGGCCTGATGCCGGTGAGCCTGTGTGCGTTGCTGGCGGCGGGGGTGGTGACGCTCTGGCTAAAAACTCCGGGCTGAGGCGAATCCGGGCACGGAATCCGCCGTCGGAAACTTGCGCGGCGGGAACCCGTTTCTAGGCTCCGCGCGCAAAATACATGAATTTTACCCCGTTCGTCGGAGCCGTCACCTTGGCGGCCCTCTGTTTATCGCCCATGAAAGCCACCGCCGCCGAAGCCTCGTCCGCCAAGAAGAAGACCGAAGCCAAGAAGTCCGAGGCAGCCCGACCAGCCAAGTCCCAGCTGCTGCACGTCGTCTCGTTCAAGTTCAAGGACTCGGCCAGCAAGGAGGACGTCAAGAAGGTCGAGGAGGCCTTCCGCGCGCTGAAATCCAAGATCCCGCAGATCAAGAAGCTGGTGTGGGGCCTGAACAACAGTCCCGAAGGCCTGAACAAGGGCTGCACCCACGCCTGGGTGCTGACGTTTGCCAGCGAGGCGGACCGTGACGCCTACCTGGTGCATCCCGACCACAAGGAATTCGGCAAACTGGTTGGCTCGCTGCTCGCCGACGTGTTCGTAGTGGACTTCTGGACCAAGGACTGAACCGTCCCGGAACTCAGGCCGCCGCAGCCTTGCGGGCGGCGGCCTCCGCCTGGGCCGCCGCGCCCTGTTGGGCGAGCGCGGTCATCAGGCGGTCCAACAGGGGTTGCTGGGCCAGCTTCAGCTTCTCGCGGGCCGCTGCGACGGTGAAGAACGCAGCCTTGTCGATCTCCGGCCAGGTCGTCATCTGGCCCGATTCCGGGGGCCATTCCACCTGCATGCGATTGCTGCGGATGGGTTGGCTCTCATCCCAGTCACCCTCGAAACCCCAGGCGTGGACCGTCTTGCCGCCGCGCTGCTTGATCGAGCCGAGCGGCAAATACGGCGGCTTGGGTTCAAGTCCGACCTCTTCCTGGAATTCCCGGACAGCCGCGACCAATGGCTCCTCGTTGGGTTCAATCTCGCCCTTGGGAATGGTCCAGACGTCGAAGTCACGGTGGGGAAACCACGGGCCGCCCGGATGGGCAATGAACACCTCCAACACCCCGTTCCGCCGACGGAACATCAGCAGACCGGCGCTCACGCGCCCGCGCCGGGGCGGTGGGCTGTTGGGTGGATAGGCAGGCACGTGGATTCGGATTCGGCGGCGGCTACACGGAGACTAGGTTGGCGGTTTGTAACGAATTCGCGCCGCCAAGGCAACAGCCACGACGATGATGGCGGGAAAACAGCACCGGCGTCGGCCCGGAACGAAGATTTCCGGGACCGCAGCCAACCGGGCCTAGGAGGTCTGGCAACCGAGCCGGCGCCTCAGGCTTCCGCCGGAGCCTCGGCCTTTTTCTTGCGGGTGCGGGGCCGCGGAACCCGGGGAGCGTCACCCCAGAGGCCTTCCAAATCGTAGAGCGCCCGGGCCTCGGGCTTCATGATGTGGACGATGACGTCGAAGAAATCGGCCACGATCCAATTGCCGCCGGAAGCGCCGTCGGTGTGGTTGGGCTTGATCCCGTGCTCCTCGTGCAGGCGGTCGAGCACCTCGTTTTCGATGGCACGCAGGTGCGGCTCGCTGGTGCCGGACGCGATCACAAAATAGTCGGTGACCGACGACAGTTTGCTGACATCCAGCACCAAAACGTCTTCGGCCTTCTTGTTGTCCGCCAGCTCACGGCAGAGCAGGGCGAGTTTTTTCGCGTCCATCGGGCTGGGAAGGTGCAGGAAACGGCGGCGAAAAGGAAATCTGTTTGTCCGCGGTGTTCGCCCGGTCAGGGAACCCGGGCCGTGGCCGGCGCCCGACCATTCAGTCGGATCAGGTCGAGCAAGATGCGTTGGGCCTCCTTGAGGGTGACGTCGCCCGCGACTTCGTCCTCGGCCGCCTCATCCTCCTCGCCGTCGGCGTCGGTCTTCTTGGCGGTGTCCTTCTTGTCGACCTCCAGCACACGGGCGTCCGCCTTGTTCACGGCGACAACGACCTTGTTGGTCACGGGGGCGGGAAGCCCGTCTTGGTCGGCCAGCTTGAGGGTGATCTCGTAGGTGGTCGGCTGTTTTTCGTGACGTTCGGCGAGTTCCTTCTTCCGGGCCTCGACGCGGGCCTTGTCCTCGGCCATTTCGGCCCGGCGTTTCGCCTCATTCATCGACACCGACTTCTCGGCCTGCCGCTTCTTGAAGCGTTCGACATCCTCGCGGACGTAGCTGAAGTCATGATCCCTGGCGAGGCGGTCGGTCGAACGGCGGGTCAGTTCGGGCAGCACCGGCTGAATCTTGTTCACCTTCTCGAAGGCCGCGCTGGCGATCGTGTCCCACGGCAGGGCATTGGTCAGGGAAGCCTCGCCGACTTCGAGGTGGTTGTTCACCCCGGGCAACACGAGGTCCGGAGTCACGCCCTTGAGCTGCGTGCTGGCCCCGCTGGCGCGGTAAAACTTGCGGATCGTAATCTTGGCGGCGCCGGGATTCTGGGCAAACCGGACCAGCCAGTTGCCCAGCTCCTGCACGGTCTGGACGGTGCCTTTGCCGTGGGTTGAATTGTCGCCCACCACGATCGCGCGGCCATAGTCCTGCAGGGCCCCCGCCACGATCTCGCTCGCGCTGGCGCTGAAACGGCTGGTGAGGACCATCAGCGGCCCGTCATAGGCCACGGATTCGTCGGAATCCTCCTCCACCTGCACTGAGCCGTCGA
>JBIIUN010000245.1:0-7523 GCA_044339945.1 Kapaibacterium sp. (SeqCode) | reverse complement strand
CCTCGGTCCCCCGGCCGGCGGGACCGGTCAGGTCACCGGCGGTGGGCCGACGTCCGCCCCAGTTGGACACGTAGGCCCGGTCGCCAACCAGCACGACGTCGAACGGCGCAACGCCGACCTCAAAGCTACGCAGGACCTTGCCCGACGCCGCTTCCATCTCGAACAGGGTGTTCGATAGATTGCCGCAGACGTAGAGCTTGGCGCCGTCGGCCGAGACCACCAAGCCGGCCGGGATTTCCTCGGCCCGGCGCGGCGCCTTGGCGTCGGGCAGGCGGATCGAGTGGGAACCGGTGACGGAACCATCTGGCGCCACGTCGAAGACCTTGATGCTGCCATTGACGTTGCTGAGGAACACCCGGCGGCCGTCCGGCGAGAAGGCGATGCCGGTGTAGCTGAGCTGCCCCTTGGTGTCGGGCTTGAGGATGTTTGCCGAGGGAACCGCGGGCTGGGGCTCGTTCAGGGCGTCATTCGGCAGCGGCACGCGCTGCTTGATGGTGCCGGACGCGGGGTCCACGACGATTAGCTCACTGGTCTTGCCGGCGGTGACGAGCAGCTTGCCGTCGGGCGAGAGCGCCAGCGACTGCGGACGCAACCCGGGCAGTTCCACCTGCAGGCCGAGCGGGGTGACGACCTGGTTGACCGGCAGCACGGTGCGATTGGTGCCGCGCTGGCCGACGGTCTCGGTGTCGGCGGTGCGGGCGGGACGGGATTCGTCCGCGGTTTGGCAGCCGACCAACGCCGCCAAACCCAGCGGCCACAGGCGAAGGAACTTCATGCTGCGGCGCAGCGTCGCCCCGGAGCCGGCCCCGGGACAATCCCCGAGAGCGGGTCCGCGAGTTACGATTTCGCACCCGGCCGGTGCCGGCGAATCGCCGAAACCGCGCTCGGCGAGGGCGGGCACTTTCCCTATCCTCCGAGGAGGTGGCCGTGTTCCCCCCGTTGGCAAGTGGCCCGTTATCCGTTACCCATCCGCCCCTGATTCGCTGACTCATGCTTTCGATCCGAGACCTCAAGATGTCCGTGGCCGGCCGCACGCTGTTTGAAAACGCGTCGCTTACGGTCAATTACGGCGACCGCGTGGCCCTCGTCGGCCCCAATGGCGCCGGCAAGTCCACGCTCTTTTCCCTCATCCTGAAGCGCAACGTCCCGGACGAGGGCGCCATCGAGCGCGACGCCTGGACCATGGTCGGCTACCTGCCGCAGGAAGGCGAAGCCATCGGCGAGGAAACCGTCCTAGAGGTCGCCACCGGCCGCGCCACCGAACTGCCGGCCCTCGAAAAGCGGCTCCATGAGCTGGAAAAGGCCGGCACCGTGGACTGCCCCGAATACATGGAGGCCCACGCCAAGCACGACGCGCTCAACGACCCGCAGGTCGAGGCCAAGGCGAAGAAGATGCTCAAGGGGCTCGGCTACAAGGACACCGACTTCGAGCGCAAGGCGAAGGAAATGTCCGGCGGCTGGGTCATGCGCGCGCACCTGGCCCGCCTGCTGGTGATGGAGCCGGACCTGCTGCTGCTCGACGAGCCGACCAACCATCTCGACCTCGTCTCGCTGCTCTGGCTCCAGAACTACCTGAAGAACTACTCTGGCGCCCTGCTCCTGATCTCCCACGACCGCCAGTTCATGGACGAGATCATCACCCAGGTGCACGAGATCGCGGACCGGAAGCTCATCGCCTACACCGGCAACTACTCCGATTACCTGACCCAGCGGGAGGAGCGCTACGACCAGCAGCTCGCCGCCTACAAGAACCAGCAGAAGGAAATCCAGGCGCTCCAGGAATTCGCCGACCGCTTCCGCTCCGTCGCCTCCAAGGCGTCCCAGGCCATGTCCAAGCTGAAGCAGATCGAGCGCATGGAGCTGATCGAGAAACCCACGCCGCCCCGGAAACCCTTCCGGTTCCAGATCCCGCCGCCGCCGCGCGGAGGCCAGCGCGCCATCTCGCTCAAGGACATCCACATGGCCTACGGCACGCACCAGGTCTACGCCGGGCTCGACCTCACCGTGGAACGCGGCGAACGCACCGTGCTCGTCGGCCCCAACGGCGCGGGCAAGTCCACGCTGCTCAAGATCGTCGCCGGCGTGGTCGAGTTCCAGCGCGGCGAACGGGATCTCGGGCACAACGCCAAGCTCGGTTACTTCAGCCAGCACCGCTCGGGCACGTTGGATCCCAACAAGAACGTCCTCGAGGAACTCCTCGCCAGCGCCCCGGCCCTGCGGGAAGACGAGGCCCGCGGCATCCTCGGCTCGTTCATGTTCCGCAAGGAGGAGATCTACAAGCCCACGACCGTGCTCAGCGGCGGCGAAAAGAGCCGGCTCAACCTCGTGAAGTTCCTCGTGGACCCGCCGAACCTGCTGCTGATGGACGAACCTACGACCCACCTCGACATCACCACGGTCGAGTCGCTCACGATGGCGCTCGAGCGCTACGAGGGCACCCTGGTGTTCATTTCCCACGACGTGCACTTCATCCGCCGCTTGGCGACCAAGGTCCTGCACGTGAACAACGGGCGCATCATGGCCTATCCCGGCGGCTACGATTACTTCCTGGAAAAGACCGGCTCGGCCGACGACGCCCGCGCGGCCCTGACCGCCGGCTGAAGCGGCCCGGCGCCCACGGTCACGGTTCCGCCCCGAGGTCGCGCGAGCAGATCAGGAGTTCCGGCCGTTCCCGGAAGCCGAGGTGCTGCCAGAAGCGGCGGCCCTCGGCGTTGGACTGGTAGGCCACGATATGGCAACGGGTCAGGCCGAGGGCGCGGAGCCGGTCGAGGCAGCTCTCGGCCAGTTTGCGCCCGAGCCCTTGGCCGCGGAATTCTCGGTCCACGGCCAAGTGGTAGAGGAACCCCCGCCGGCCATCGTGGCCGCACAGGACCGCCCCCACCAACCGGCCGTCGGCTTCGGCCACCACGCTGAGGCCGGGATTCCGCTCCAGGAACTGCCCAATCGGCCCGGCCTCGTCCCAACTTCCCAGGCCCATGCCTTCCGTGCGCTGCCACAGGGCCAAGGCCGCGGCGTGATCGGCCGGTTGAAACGTGCGGAGGGTTGCGTTCGCCATGTCGCGAAGGTTGAACCCGGGGCCGGCCCGGAAAAAGAAAAACGGCGGCTCCCTGGGGAGCCGCCGTGATTGAACTGCCGTGGAATCAGGCCTTGCCCGCGTCCGCGATGGTGACGGTCTTGTAGCCGCCGATCGCCTTGAAGTAGAGGAACAGGAGCAGGTAGATCGCCGCCATGGTGGCCGGGATGAACGAGTCGGCCTTCAAGGTGCGGCGGTCGCCGGCGATGCTGGCATCCACCACGATCTTCTGGTCGGGAGTCCTGTTCGTGGAGGTCTGGGCGGCGGACAACTTGGTGCCGTCGAGGCCGTTGGCCGGGGAGAGGAAGAGGAAGGTGCTGGGCTTCTCCGCCTTGTAGGTGGCGTAAAGCGCGGGATTGGCCTTCTGGAGCTCCTCGCCGGCGAAACGGTCCTTGG
The DNA here is from genome assembly GCA_044339945.1 of Kapaibacterium sp. (SeqCode). Taxonomy (GTDB): domain Bacteria; phylum Verrucomicrobiota; class Verrucomicrobiia; order Limisphaerales; family UBA9464; genus CAIWAH01. The sequence goes on along the minus strand of JBIIUN010000245.1, from coordinate 4,054 downwards.
CGTAGCCGAGACCGGCCGAGCCGAGGAGGCCGGCGGACATCATGCCGCAGCCGCCCATGATCGAGATCGCGATGGCACCCGTGCGCGGGAAGCGGTCGCTGGTCACGGCCAGCATCGTGGGCCAGAAGAACGTCTTGCCGAACGCATACACCGACAGGGCGACGATGGCGCCCATGAAGCTGGTGATGCCGCTGACCATGTTCAGGCCGATGCAGGCCAGCACCGCGCAGATGAAGAGCAGGCCGATGGGGGAAATCTTCAGGCTCTTCTCGATGAAGTGGGCGCAGAAGCGCAGCGCGAACATGAACAGCGACGTGAACACGAACAGGATCTTGCCTTCGCCCGGGGTCAGGATGTTGCCGGTGATGTTCTGGATCCAGCCGTCCGTGCCGAGCTCAACCGCGCCGACCAGCACGTGGGTGATCAGGAGGACAAACAACAGCCAGGCGCCGACCGAGAAGCCGGTGATCACCGCCACCACGGCGAGGATCACGCCGCCCATCGCGTAGGCCGCCACGACCGGCAGGCCGAGCGCGTTCTGGAAGAACAGCACGAGCAGGTAACAGGCAACCGCGGCACCGAGGATGCCGACGTCCTTCAGCATCTCGCCGATGGTCAGGCCCTTGGCCGAGGCCTCGGACTTCGGGAAGCTCTGGCCCATGAACAGCACGCCGTAGAGCACGGTGGGCACAAGGAACAACCCTAGCTGCAGCTTCCAGCTCATGGCGTTCGGGCCTTCGCCCAACGTCCAGCCGACGAGACCGCCCAAGACGAGACCGGCGGGCCAGCTCGCGTGCAGGATGTTCAGGTAGTGCGTCCGGTTGTTCGGGAACAGGGTGGCCACCAGCGGATTGGCGACGGCCTCGAGGGTGCCGTTCGCCAGCGCGAAGATGAATGTGCCCCAATACAGGAAGTTGTAGGCCGTCTCCTGCGCCTGCCCCTTGCCGGCGGCGAAGGTCACGAACGCGGAGAGGACGTGGAAGAGGAACGCCGCGACGACCAGCTTGCCGTAGCCGATCTTGTCCACGATCACGCCGCCAATGATGATGCCGAAGCAGAAACCGGTGAAGCCGGCGCCACCGATGGCGCCGAGTTGCGCGCCGGTGAAACCGAAGTCGGCCGCCCAATTGGCCAGGATGCCGCCGCGGATGCCGAAGCCGATGCCGGCGGCGAGAATCGCCATGAAGCCGGCGAACAGCAGCCGCTTGGCGTTGGGCGCGATGCCCTCGTTACTAACATTGCTCATAAATCGTTACCTGTGTGTTGGAGGTGGAACAGAGGGAGTAAATCCGAGTCTCGCCGTAAGTGTCCAGAAAACGGTTTGGCCATTGGCGGTCCGGCGGGCTCTTCCGGGAGATGCCCGCGCAGATCGCCGCTGGCCGGCGCCCGGCGCGACGGCATGCTTGCGCCATGAACTGGCTGCGACGACTGCCCGCGATGCTCGTGGGTGCGCTGATGGCAATCGGGGCCGAGGCCCCGGCTCCGCTCGGTCCCGAGACGCTGCGGGCGGCGGCCCAAACGGCCGGCCTGGAGTTCTCCGCCGCCGAACTCGCGCAGGTTTCGGACAACGTCAACGGCCGCCTGGAGTCCTTGGCCGTGTTGCACCGGCGGAGTTGGTCGAACTCCCTGGCGCCGGCCTTGGTCTTCGATCCGCGGCCGCCCGGGTTTGTGTTCCCGGTCCGGCGCAGCGAGTTCGAGTGGTCGCCGCCGGCGCGCTTCCGCCGACCTCAGGACCGCGGGGAATTGGCTTTCCTGAGCGTGGCCGAGCTGTCCGCCCTGCTGCGCTCGCGCCAGCTTTCCTCGGAGGAGCTGACGGTCCTCTGCCTTGAACGACTGCGCCGTTTCGGGCCGTCGCTGCACTGCGTCGTCGAGCTGACCGGGGAGCGTGCCCTCGTTGCGGCGCGCGCGGCGGACCGGGAACTGAAGGCGGGCAAGTGGCGCGGTCCGTTGCACGGAATTCCCTATGGCGCCAAGGATCTGCTCGACGCCCGCGGGGCACACTCGACGTGGGGCGCGGCGCCGTTCACGAACCAAGTCGCCCCGGCCGATGCCACCGTCATCCGCAAGCTGGAGGCAGCCGGCGCCGTGCTGGTGGCCAAGCTGAGTCTGGGTGAACTGGCGATGGGCGACGTGTGGTTCGGCGGGCTGACCCGGAATCCACGGCAACCGGACAAGGGCTCCAGCGGGTCGTCCGCCGGCTCGGCATCGGCGGTCGCCGCGGGCCTGGTGCCGTTCGCGCTGGGCTCGGAAACCCTCGGGTCCATCGTTTCACCCGCCACGGTCTGCGGCGTCACCGGCCTGCGCCCGACGTTCGGCCGCGTGAGCCGTTCGGGCGCGATGACGCTGTGCTGGTCGCTCGACAAGCTCGGCCCGCTCGCCCGCTCCGCCGAGGACTGCGCGCTCGTCCTGCACGCGATCCAAGGCGCGGACGGCCTCGACCGGGCGGCGATCGACGCCCCGTTTGCCTTCTCGACGAAACGGCCGGTGAAGCGCCTGCGGGCCGGCTTCCTCGAACGCGATTTCGGCAAGGCCGACGGGAACCGCACGAACAACACCGCCGCGTTGGCCGAATTGCGGGCGCTGGGCATGGACCTGAAGCCGGTGGCCCTGCCCGATCTCCAGGACAGACCCCTGTGGCTGATTCTCGAAGCCGAGGCCGCGGCCGCCTTCGACGACCTCACCCGCACCGGCCGCGACGACGAACTGGTCCAGCAAGGCCCGGGCAACTGGCCGAACCTTTTCCGCGGCGCGCGGTTTATCCCGGCCGTGGAATACCTTCAGGCCAACCGCCTGCGCACCGAGCTGATGGCGGCCATGGACGCGCTGTTCCGCGATTTCGACGTGATCGTGGCGCCGGTCTTCGCCGGCGATTCGCTCCTCTACGCGAACATGTCGGGCCACCCCTGCGTCGTCGTGCCCAACGGCGACACGTCGGCCGGCGCCCCGGCCAGCTTCTGTTTTCTCGGGCCGCTCTTCGGTGAAGGCGCAGCCCTCGAGGCCGCCGTCGCCTATCAGCGGGTCACCCGCTGGCATCGGCAGCAGCCCGACTTGTCGCGCTTGAAGTGACCTTGGCTCGGGGGAACCCGGCCCGTTGGCAGGCGCGGAAGAATCGAATCTCAACAGCAGGAAGGAGGGAAACGGATCGCGGACCGTTGCCATAGGCGGATGGTCCCCGTGTTTTCGCGCCTGGGAACTTTGCCCTGAGACGACGTCGAACGGATGACCGCGGGCAATTGCCAGGAGCCCGATTCGCGCCGCCGCCCGCTTTGACGGGGTGCCGGTTGCCGGCCAGCTTCCGCGCCGGAACAAAACCGATGCGTGCCGTGAACTGGAACCCTGTTTGGCACCGGCTGGCTGGCTGGGCCGGAGTGACGCTGCTTTCGCTGTGCCTGACGCGGGCGGACGAGGAACCGGCCGTGGCCCTGGCCGACACCGAGGCGGTGGCGGCCGCCCCGACCGCCGACATCCGGCGTGACGCCACCGTGCTGGCGGTCGAGCGGGTCATGCCGGCGGTCGTCAACATTGCCACGCGCAGTTGGGTGGACCGGGAGAGCGCCTACGAACGCCGCCTGCGCGAGTTCTACGGCTACCAACGGCGGCCCCAGGCCAACTACGCCCGTGGTTCCGGCGTGGTCATCGACGAGGACGGCTACGTGCTGACCAATTCCCACGTCGTGGGCGACGCCGCCGACATCTGGGTGCAGTTCTACGACAGCGACGAGGCGATCCCGGCCGAGCGGGTCGAGCTTTCCCAAAGCAAGGACGTGGCCTTGCTGCGCCTGAAACCGAAGCAGCCGCGCAAGTTCCGCGCGCTGAAGTTCGCCAAGGACGACGACCTGCTGCTCGGTGAAACCGTCATCGCGCTGGGCAACCCGTTCGGCCTGGGCGGCTCGATCGCCAAAGGCATCCTCAGTTCAAAGTCCCGCCGCCCGGCCGATGCGCTGCCCGCGGGCGAATCCCTGGACATCGCCGACTGGTTGCAGACCGACGCGGCGATCAATCCGGGCAACTCCGGCGGGCCGCTCGTGAACCTCCGCGGCGAACTCATCGGTCT
>JBIIUN010000244.1:0-7526 GCA_044339945.1 Kapaibacterium sp. (SeqCode) | reverse complement strand
GGTGGACCGGACACCGGCGAGGCGCCGGTGCTACCGCGGGGTAAGGTGTGAGACACGTCCGGCCACGGAACCCTGGACCGGCCCGGCCACCGGGCGTTCCGTCGCGTCACCGCCCAATCGCCCGGACCGCCTTCAGCAGGACATCCGCCTCGGCGTCGGTGCCCACCGTGACGCGGATGAACGCGTTCACTTCCGGCGCGCTGAACCAGCGGACGATGATCTTCCGCGCCCGGAGTTCCTCCAGCCATTGCTTCGCGGGCAAGCCCGGCGGCCGGCAGAGCAGGAAGTTGGTCGCCGACGGCAGGACTTCGAAGCCGAGTCCGGTCAGTTCGCGACGCAGGCGTTCGCGGGTGGCGATGATGCGCTTGAAGTTCCGCCGGTAGTAGCCGAGGTCGCTCAACGTCGCGAGCGCCGCCACCTGGCCGAGGCCATTGACGTTGTAGCTGTCGCGCACCTTGTCGAGGGCCGCGATGAGTTCGGGATGCCCGACGAAATAACCCACGCGCTGGAAACACAGCGAGTAAGCCTTGGAGAAGGTCCGCGAGATCAGGACGTGCGGATGTTTCAGTGCGAGGGCGAGGGCATTTTCCGGGGCAAAATCTACGTAGGCCTCGTCGAGCACCGTCACGCCCTTCATCGCGGCGCAGAAGGTGTCGAGTTCGGCCGTGCTGAAGCCGCGACCGCTGGGCGCGTTGGGCGTGGTGACGAAAGTGAGCGCGGCGCGGAAGTCCCATTGTTTTCCCCGCTTCAGTTCCGCGACCGACGGCAGGCCGAAGTCGGCCTTGAGCGGCACGGCGTTGGTCTCGGCGCCGTGCGTCTCGGCCAGCACGGGATAGAGCGAATAGCTGGGCCAGAAGTATTGGACGCGGGTGCGGGATTCATCGACCAGCACGTATTCGTTCTCGTGCAGGTCGGCGGTCCGGTAGGAGTCCTTGGGCTCCACAAACGCCCGCACCGCCAGCGCCAGCAGTTCGTCCGAACCGTTGCCCACGATGATGTTCTCCGGGCCGCAGCCGTGCAGCGTCGCCAGCTTCTCGCGCAACGCCTGCGCCGTCGGGTTCGGATACAGCCGCAGGCGGCCGTCCACGGCGGCGCGAGTCGCGGCGAGCACCTTGGGCGACGGCGGGTAGGGATTCTCGTTGGTGTTGAGCTTGATGAGGCCCTTCACCTTGGGCTGTTCGCCGGGCACATAGGCGTGCAGCGCGTGAACGAGCGGGCGGATCAGTTTCTTCGGACTGGAGGAACGGGAGGTGCGTGTGGCCATGATTGTGACGGCGGGAAGTTAGGTGAGAATCGATCCTAGGCGAAGCCCGCGGTTGGAACGCCGGGCTCCGTAGCGCAGGCTGGCAGCCTGCTGTGTCGCAGATTGGTAATCTGCGCGCGTGGAAAAGGGCTGACGTCCGCCGACTGCCAGTCGGCGAAACAGCAGGTTGCCAACCTGCGCTACCTTATCGTTCAGCCAATCCCTTCGCTGCGATGTCGCGCCGATACTGGATGCCTTCGAAGCAGATCACATTGGCGGCGGCGTAGGCCTGGTCACGGGCCGCGCGCAGCGTCGGGGCCCACGCGGTCACGCCGAGCACCCGGCCGCCGCTGGTCACGGTCTGGCCGTCCTTCGTCGCCGTGCCGGCATGGAACACCTTCACGCCGGGCAGCGCGTTCGCCTGATCCAGGCCGTGGATGACCTTGCCCTTGGCGTAGTTGCCCGGGTAACCGCCGCTGGCCAGCACCACGCACACACAGGCGTTGGACGACCACTTCAACTCCACGTTGGCCAGCCGGCCTTCGGCGCTGGCGAGCAACAGCTCGACAAGGTCGTTTTCCAGCCGCGGCAGATAGACCTGCGTCTCGGGATCGCCGAAGCGCGCGTTGAACTCGATCACCTTCGGGCCGGACTTCGTGAGCATCACGCCCGGATACAGCAGGCCGCGGAAATCAATGCCGTCGGCCGCGCAGCCGGCGAGCCACGGGTTCAGGATTTGCCGGCCCACGTCGGCGAGTTCGGCGTCCGTGAGGAAGGGCGCGGGCGAATAGGTGCCCATGCCGCCGGTGTTCAGGCCCTGGTCGCCGTCGAGTGCGCGTTTGTGGTCCTGCGCTGTGGGAAACAGCTTCGCCGTCCGGCCGTCGCAGAGCGCGTGCAGGGAAATTTCCATGCCTTCGAGGAACTCCTGCACGACCACGCGCGCCCCGGCGGTGCCGAAGGCCTTGTCCACCATGATCTCGTCCACGGCGCGTTCCGCCTCGGCCACGTTGCCGGCGAGCAGCACGCCCTTGCCGAGCGCGAGCCCGTCAGCCTTCACCGCGCACCGTCCTCCGAGCGTCGCGCAGAAGCGCTTCGCAGCCGCCGGATCGGCGAAGGCGCCCGACTTCGCGGTCGGAATGCCGTGGCGCTCCATGAAGTCCTGCGAGAATACCTTGGACGCCTCGAACTGCGCGGCGCGTTGGTTCGGTCCCCAGATCTTGAAGCCGGCGGCCTGGAAGGCGTCCACCACACCCGCGCCGAGCGCACCATCGGGCCCGACCACGGTGAAGTCGGGTCGGTTCGCCTGCGCCCACGCGACGAGCGCGGGAATGTCCTCGGCGCCGATGGGCACGTTTTGCACCGGAGCGCCGTTGGCGGCGAGGCGTTCGGCGGCGGTGCCGGCATTGCCGGGCGCGACGAACATCTGCGTGACGTGGCGCGACTGCGCGAGTTTCCAGACCAGGGCGTGTTCACGGCCGCCCGAACCGAGGACCAACAGCTTCATTGATGGCCGTAAGGGAACGGGCCGGCGCGCCAAGTGCAAAGCGGAAAGCGCGGTGAGGGTAGGGGCGAAATCGTCCGGCGAAACCGGTGATTCCAATTCAACCCTTCCCCCGCAGCATCGAGGTCAGGCTGCCGAGGTTCACCCGGCTGGCCTGTTCGCGGATCTGCGCGCCGTAGTTGGATTGGAGCGAGCGACCCTGGCCCATCAGCGAGTCGTAGAGCGAACGCAGTTCAATGGCGCTGAAACGGCGGCCGCCGCCATAGTATTGGCGGGCGAGCTGGCCGAGCGCGTAGGTCGTCGCGAAGGATACGCCGGAGCTGGTGAGCTGGCCGGCCATGCCAGTGAGGAGCCCGCCCACGAACTTGCCCAGCAACCCGCGCACGGCGCGTTCGGCGTAGTTCTCCACCACCTGGGAAGCGAGCCCGACGCCGACGGTGGCGAGCAGATCCTTGATGTGCCCGCGGTCCAGTTCGTAGCCGTGGGCCTTGCCGACCTGATACACAAGGCGCATCTGCACCGGGACAATGGCCATCGTTGCGAGCGTGTTGGGCAGCAGCTCCAAGGCGCCGGCAAGGATCGCGTTGTTCAACACGAGTTTGTCCAACTCGGCAGCGGAAGCCGTCGAGGCAACGGCGGTCACGGGCGGGACCGGATCGGCCGCCGGCGCGGCGGCCACCGGTAGCGCGGCGGCACTGAGCTCATCGGCGGCGTGCTGCACGGCGCTGGCCACGGCGGGGTCCAGCGCCAGTCCGCGGCGCAATTCGTCGAGGAACCAGCGTTCGGCGGAGTTGGGCGGCTCGTCGGCGTCGCAAATGGCGACGGCCATCTCGTAGGCAAGCCGGGCGGTCTCCGGGGCGCGGAGCTTTTGCGCGACGACCGCGACGGCCTGGGAGCGTGCGTAGAGGTCCGCCGGGGTGTTCAAGCCGAAGGGCAGTCGAACCTGCAATCGCTCGGCAACGCGCTCAAGCGCCGCCTGTTCGCCGGCGGACTTCTGGCCATCGGCCAGGGCCGCGTGGAAACACACCTCGAGGATCGCCTGCCGTTCGGAATCTGTCATGGCGAGGACGCTAGCCGCTGGTGGTCTCGCGGCGATTTGATTTCCCGGGTTCCGTTTCCATGACGGGTGCCGCGTGATGACCCACCGCGGCCGTCAGTCCGCGCCAGACGGAGCCCAAACCGTGTGATCCGACAGCGCTCCGCCCACGGGCAAAAGCGCGGCGTGTCGATTCAATGCTCCTTGGGCGTCGCTTCGAGCCGGCGGATGCGTTCGCGGATGCGCTTGAACGCGGGGTGTTTCCGGGCCGCCGCCAAGTCGGGCTCCAGCCGCACGGAACCGAAATCGCGGAAGCCGAGGTCCAGCGCCTGGTCGAGTTCGGCGCAGGCGAGGTCCGCCTGACCGGAGAGCGCCAGCGTGCAGGCGAGGTTGAAGCGCACGTTGGGATCGGCCGGCCGCAGTTGGCGCAGTTGTTCGTCCACCTTCAGGCAGTCGCCGATGCGGCCGCGGCTGGTGTAGTCGTCGCCGAGCACCTCCAGGGCGTCCGTGTAGGCGGGATCGCGCCGGACCAGCCCTTCGAGGAACCCGATCTCGACATCCAGCTCACGCGCCTCGCGGCGGCTCAGGGGACGCTCTTTCTGCTTTGCCATACTGCGCCTTCAATGTTGTGAGGGTAGCCCCGGGCGTCAAGGAGCGGGACCAGGCGATTGTCGCCACCCGCGCCGGGCTGAATTCCCGCGGCAGGACCAACTCCCGACGGCGAACCGTCACCGCGCAATCCACGCGCCGGCCGCAACGGCATCGGCATTGGCCAGGCGGTTCAACTCCGCCGAACCCAGCGTCAGCAAGCCGTCCACATCGCCATACTTGGCGCCGCCGGGCACGAAGTCGGGCGAATGCAGGTCCAACACCCGACCGAAACGGAATTCACCGAGCTGCAGCGCCACCCGGTCCAACGCCTTACCCGCCTGGGCCCGGGCGGCGGCGGCGATCGGGGCGGTCGCGTCCAGCGCCACGAGACTCAACCGCTTGGATGGTTTCTCGTGCCCGCGGACGTAGTTCACCGCGGTTAGCACATCATGGACCCGACGGACGAAGACCGCCGGATTGTAGCCAAAGGTGTAGGGTGCCGCCTCACGCGGATTCTTCACGCGGGGCGTTTTCGCCATCGGCTGGCTGTCGGCGAGGAATTCGCCCTGATACAGCAGGTCCAGGCCCAGCACCGTGGCGCCGCCGTCCACCAGCTTCTGCACGGCGGGCAACAGCCGGCCATCCGCCGCGTAAAGACCGGCTTTGCCCTCCGCGCTGAGCCAGAGGACGGTGTCGCCGTTCCATTGTTTGGGATAACAGAACACGGCCGGCAGCTCCTCCCCGTAGGTTTCATTCCGAAGCAGACCCGCCATCTGGATCCAGGTCCCTTGGTCCTGCTTGTCCTTCAAGGTCCACGCCGCCTTGCCCGATTCCGACAAGTCGCCGTCGAGCACGATGTTCCAGCCGACGCGGAGCACCTCGCGGTGCTGCGCAGGCGAATTCGCGGCGAGGTCGGCCAACTGCCGTTCCGAATCCTCGTGCCACAGCTTCAGCAGGCCGCGCTCGAAGTCGGGGTCGCCGGCCTTGGGCGCCGGGTGCTCGGCATCCCACACGCTGAGCTGCTCCCGCGGAACGCCGCGATAGTCGCGTTCGAGCACGGGCTCCTTGTTGCCCAGCTTGAAATGCCGGTTCAGCCACGTGAAGAAGGCCGTGCGCGAGACGGCGTTGTAGTTGTGCGGGAAGTGTTCGCCGCGGTGAAGCATCACGTTTTCCGGCGCGCCCAGGAGCGAGTAGAGCTGCTTCAGTTCCGGGAATCCCTTTGTCGCCATCTCCTTGGTCCAGTCGTTGGCGGTGGTCATGCCCAGCGGCTTCGGCGCGAACAGGCCGGCGAACTCCACGTTGCCCGTGCCGACGCGCAGCAGGCTGGCGTTTTCGCACGTGCAACCGCCCTGCATCGCCGTGCTGACCATCACGGCGGGGAACGACAGCTTCACGCGCGGATCAACCGCCGCCAGCAGCATCGTCTGTGTGCCGCCGCCGCTGGCGCCGGTCATCGCGATCCGTTCCGGGTCCACCTCGGGCAGGCTGAGCAGGAAGTCGAGCGAACGGACCGCGTTCCAGGTCTGCAAGCCCATCACGCTTTGCAGGTGCGCCTCGGCCGCCGGACTGAACAGGCCCCAGTTCTCTGCGGTGTTCATCTCCGGCCGCTGCTTCGCGAAGCCGTGCACCAGCTCCCGCGACAACTGCTGGGAATCGGAATCCCCCAGCATGTCCCATTGCCAGACCACGCAGCCCATCCGCGCGAGCTGCACGCACATCGACTGGAACCGGCTGCGGCCGCCGTCCGTGAACCGTTCCTGGCCGGTGGCGATCTCGTTGTAGAGCTCGGCATCGCCCGTCAACGCCAGCCGGGCATCCTGCCAATGGCCATGCGCGAACAGCACCCCCGGCGCGCCGCCCGGCAGCTTCTTCTTGGGCCGATACAGGTTGCCGGTCACGAAGAACCCCGGCGCGCTCTCAAAGGTGACCTTCTCCACGCTGTAATCCACGCGGTCCACCCGCCCGTAGATCTGGGCCTTCAGGTCCGTCTTGGTCGGCAGCGGCCAGAGCCCCTGCGACACCAGGATGCGCTGCCGGACGTGCTCCGCGCGCTTCGCCCACGCTTCCCGGGTCGCCGGCGGGGTAAACGGGAAGTAGCCATCGAGATCCTTCAACGGCTTGAGCCGGGCGTCATTGGGCAACTGGCCCGCCGGCAAAACGCGCGGACCGGCGGCCAAGGCGGCGGGCAGCAGCGACAACGCGAGCGCGGCGGCGGCGAAACGGGTGGGAACCATGGCGCGAGGCTACCCGGCGACGCGGCGGAGACAATACCCGGAACGTTGCGGAGAGCGGTCTTCCAGCGGATTCCCCAGCTTCTGCTTGAGCCGCTGGCACAACCCGCGGAGCCTCTCGCCGCGCAGATGCAAATTGGACTTCGTTTCCGGGTGTGGTTCTGCCTCCTCCTGCTTGGGAACGGGCAGGCCGCCGCCGCGCCGGCCGAAGTCACCTACGATTGGCCGCCGGCCCCGGCACTCAGCCACTTCGCGACCGTCGTCGTTGCGGGCGAGGGCGTCTGGCAGCAGGCCAAACAGAGCGACGTGTGGCGGCCCGTGAAGAATGGCGAGCGGCTTCCGTTGGGTTCCCTGATGATGACCGACACCGGCAGCGCCGCGGTCGTGGAACTGCCGGACGCACAGGGTGTGGTCAACGTGGCCCGTGGTTCCGTCGTTGAATTCGCCCGCCTCAAGGGCCGGCCCGGCAACCTGCTCGTGCTCACCTCCGGCCGGGTCGCCGGCGTGGTCAACGACAGCGCGCTCGAGATTTCCAGTTCCTGCGGCGGCAGCCTGAGCGTCACGGCCGCGCCCGGGGGTTCGGCCCCGTTCGAGTTCCGCCATGGCCGCGACCAGCGGCATTTCGCCGAGATGGAGCGCCTCGGACTGGTTTCCGACTGGGTGCGTTACCAGCCGCGCGTGGGTGACAATTACCAACTGGGCTTCGGCCCGATCCCGCCGCCGCCGGAACCGGAACGCTTCGCGCTGACGTTTGAGACCTGGACCCTGCTCGCCCTGGTTTCCGCCGCGCTGGGCGTGTTCCTCTGGCAGCGGGATTGAGGGCGCATCGTTTCGCCGTGGCGACCGGGGCCGGCTCGCGCGGTAGCCGCGGACGTCAGTCCGTGGCGGTGCCGGACGGCGCGGCCTGACTGCCACCGACTCACG
>JBIIUN010000243.1:0-7530 GCA_044339945.1 Kapaibacterium sp. (SeqCode) | reverse complement strand
CCTGCTCCGCCTCATCGGTGGCGACCCGGATTTCGATTTGTCCATAGGCGTCCGCATTGCTGGGCAGGCTGAATCCCGCGGTCCGGGCCACTGCTCCCAGGCCCGGCAAGGATTCCATGACGTTGGTGGTGAAGTTGGCGAGCACCCGGCCCGAGCTGAGATTGCGGATCGTCACCCGTTCGCTCCAGGGCGCGGTGGCGGCGGCGCTTGCGGCGTTGGTCGTGGACCAGTTCAAGGTCACGGCGGCGCCCGGGGCCCATTCTCCTGGCGGCGTCGCTTGGAGGCCTGCCACCTGGAGATCCGGGTAGGCGGCCAGCGCGACCGTGAGGCCGGCGGGCGTGGTCGTGTTGTTCGCCTCGGCGGTGCCGGTTTCATTTCCTTCCGCGACGTTGTTCAGCGTGTCGGTGGTCACGCTGATGTCGGCAAGGCCGGCCGCGGCGGGACCATCCGGAACGCGCAAGGTCGCGGACCGGCTGCGGGTCGCCCCGGGGGCGAGCGGGCCGTTGGCGGCGAAGTCGTCGAAGGCAAGCCGGGTATCCAGCAGCAGGCCGCTGGCCCGGTTCCGCAACGTCACGCGGTCGGTGAAGGATCGGTTCACCGGCGCCGTGCCGTCGTTGCGGACCGTCCAGTCAACCCGCAGGGAGGCGCCGGTTTGGGCCGTCGCGGCGGGGACACTGGTGACCGCGGACACGATGAGGTCGGGAACGACGTTCTGCTCGAAGATCGGGATGGTGGGCTGCGGGAGGTTCGGCACGAGCCGGAACGTGGCGGCGCTGCTCGCCGCGGTTTCGCCGGGCTCGCCTTGCATCAGCAGCGTGTAGGATCCGGACTCGGTCAGCGTGAAGGTGTCCACGTCGCCGTTCACCCCGCTGCGGAAGAGCGAATCCCCCGAAGGAGAAACGAGTTGGGCGATCGGTTGGCGGGTGGCCCCGGTGAAACCGCGCCCGTCAAAGTAAAGCCGGTCGCCGAGGTTGCCGCTGAACCGCCGCAGGATGGTTCCGCGGACCGGCGTGATCGGCAGGGTCACCACTTCACCCAAGGTCATCGCCGGCGCGGCGGCAAAATCCAACAGCCGGAAGCTGAACGGTCCGGTGTTGTCGCCGTTGCGGCGCAGGCTGAGCTGGTAGTCGCCGGCCACCAGATTCAGCCACGGGGTGCCCGTGTAGTAATCCGAGTAACTGACGTTCTGGCTGCCGGCCGGACCGGTGAGATTCAACGTGAACGATCCTTCGCCGTCCAGGACGTCGAGGTGCACCCGCTTGGCCTCGGCCAGGCTGAAATTGTAACGGTAGGTCTGCCCCGGCGAAGTGATGTCGCCGGTGACGGTTTCCCCGAGCGCGAGGGCCGCGGCGGTATCCACGACCGGCAGCAAGGTCAGCTCGAAGGTCCCGTTCTCCGTCGGATCATCCGCGGTGGACATGACGGTGACCACATGGCGACCGGTCTCGGGCGTCGTGAACGTGTTGGCGTCGCTACCAAGGCTGACGTTGGCGAGCACTGCCCCGGACGGTTGGTGCAGGGTCACTACGGGCGAACGCTGCCAGCCCGCCCCGCGCCGGGTGCGGAGATAGAACTTGTCACCCGCCGTCGCGTTGAACGCGGCGACCACCGTGGCGGTGGCCGGCGTGTTGGTGCCGGCAAGCGTCACGCCCGGGACGAGCGGGAGGGCGACCGCGGTGTCGAGCACCCGGAAGCCGAAGGCGGGGGTGAGGTCCCGGCTCGCGTCGAACGAAAGCATGTATTCGCCCGCGGGCACCGGGATCGGCCGCTGTGCAGGTGTGAGGTAGTAGTCGGAAATCCAAAACGAGCGGTTTTGGAAGATCGTCCCATTCGGCCCGGCCAAACTGAACGTCAGGTTGTCTTCATAGGTCAGCGCGTCGAACTGCAAGACCGTCGCCGTGGGCACGGTGAACTTGAAGTGCCGGGTCTGGCCTGGCGTGGCGATCTGGCTGTTGATCGTTTCCCCCAGGGCGATGGTGTTGGTCGGCTGGGTGACCGGGACGAAGTTGAAGCGGAAAGTCCCCTCCGGCCCCGTGTCGTCACCGTGAGAACTGACGAGCCAGTAGTAGGTGCCGGTCAGCGGCAACGTGAAGCTGTCCCGATAGGAGGCGAGGTTCATGTCCGCGAGGCTGGAGCGAGCGGCGGTCGGCAGCCAAAGCGTGCCGTAGAGCGTGCCGGCAAATCCTGCGGTCGGGCCGCCGGTGATGAAGAAGCGGTCGCCGGCCGCTCCGTTCAGGCGATACAGGGCGCTGGCGGTGGCCGGTTGATTCGTGCCGAGGATTTCGTTGCCGGCGACGAGGAGGGGGGCTGCGTCCGCGTTCAACAGCCGGAAGCGGTATTCGCCGCCGGTTCCGGAAACGGTGAGCTGGTAGTCGCCTGCGATCAGTCGGAGGAGGTTCGAACCGTCAAAGGGATAATCTACCGAGTCCAGGGTGCGGTTGTTGATCGGCGTGTCGGTCTCGTTGTCATCCCCGCGCCGCCGCAGGGTGACGCGATGGGTCGAGTTCGACAGGGAGTCCAGGTGGACGGTCACCGGCGTCGCGACCGTGAACACGTAATTCGAGGTGCCCGCGGTTTCCCCAAACGTGCCGCTGATGATGGTGCCGAACGTCAGCGGGCTCCCGGCGAACGGCTCGATGGGCACGTTGCCCTGCGGCAGGACCTGGAAGCGGTAATCCACTGCGTCTGTTTCCGCGATGTAACCTTCCACGAGGAGCGTGTAGGTGCCCGGGTAGCCGAGGGTGATGAGCGCCGAATCGGTTCCCAGACTGTGAGTGAAGATGAGGTCGGAGTGGGGACCCACGAGCCGCCAGTAGGCGTTGCGCGGCGTAACTGTCTGCGCGTCGAAGGTGAACCGATCGCCTGCCGCGGCGGTGAACTGATAGAGGTCCGTCTTGGCAAACGGCTCCAGGCGGCCGGTCGTTTCGGCGGCGAAGTTCAGTGGTGCGGCGTTTGCCAAGTCCAGCAGGCGGAAGCTGAACCCTCCCACCGCGTCGCCGTTGGCATCCACCGTCAGCGCGTAGGCGCCGGCCGGCAGCGTGCGCACCGCGAAGGCAGAAAGCGCATCGGAACTGGTCAGCGGCAGGTTTTCGACCACTGCTCCGGTCGGCCCGGAAAGACTCCAGCGGTGGTCGGAGGAATAGGTCAACGCGTCGAAGTAAACCCGGCGCTCCGTGGGCAGCGTGAACGCATAGCGGTGAGCCTGGCCCGGGGTGATGATTTCGCCGGCGATCGTCGCATCCAGGGCCAGCGAATGGCTGCCGTCGGTCACCGGGAACACCGTGAAGGCATACGACGGAGTCAAGGTTTCCGCCACGTAACCTTCCAGCAGCAGCGTGTAAACGCCGGTGGCGGGGGCCGTGACAAACTGGTCCTGGCGCAGGCCCGCGAAAAAGACCGGTTGGCCGGCCGGGTCCAGCAGCCGCCAGGTGGCGTTGTGGGCGGTGCCACCGGTGGAATTGAAATAGATGCGGTCGCCGGCAGTGGCTTCGAAGCGGCGCAGTTCGGTGCCGTTGGGCGGATTCAATTCACCGGAAATGCCTTCGCCAAGGGTCAACGGGACGGCTGTGGCCAGGTCCAGCAGCCGGAAGCTGAATTCCGGCTGGTCATCCGTCGGGCTGTTCACGGCCAGCGTGTAGTCGCCGGCGGCGAGGTCCATGACGGAGAACCCGTTGTGACTGTCGCTGCCACTGAAGTTCTTCCAGTCCGAGAACCAACCCGCGGGACCGTCCAGCCGCCAGCGGATCGTCGGCAGGTTGCTCAGCGAATCGAAATGGACCCGGCGGGGCGTCGGCAGGCTGAAGGTGAAGCGTTTCGTCTGTCCGGGAATGGCCAGCGAGCGGGTGATCGTGGTCCCCAGCGACATGGTTTCCGTGGTGTCGGACACCGGCCGGAGCACGAAGGAATACGGCACGGACTCCGTCTCGTAGAGGTAGCCGATGACCCACAGCGAGTATTCGCCGCCCGCCGCGAGGGTGAGGAATTGGTCCTGGCGCAGCGTCGCGTAGAACAGTTGTTGGCCCAGGCGATCTTGCAGCACCCAGTAGGCGTTGCGGGTGTTGGCCGTGAGCGCATCGAAGAACATCCGGGTGCCGGCCGCGGCGGTGAACCGATACAGGCGGGCTTCGCTGGCGGGGCTGAGTTCATCCGTCACCGTCGTGTCGGCGGTCACCGTCGTAGCCGTAGCCAAGTCCGATAGGCGGAACTCGTAGGTGTTTGTCCGGTTGCTGCTCCCGTTGATCGTCAGCGTGTATTCGCCCGCCGGAAGGTCGCGCAGGCTTTCGCTGACCGCGGGTTCGTCGGCCTGGAAGGACTGCGGGCCGACGGTCACGCCGGGCCCGGAAAGGCTCCAGCTCAACGACGGAAATTGCTGCCTGAAATCCATGAACAGGCTGCGGGGCGTCGGCAGCGTGAAGGTGTGCCGCTGGGTCTGACCCGGGCTCGCGACGGAACCGGAAACGACGGAACCCAACGTCAGGGGCTGGAATCCATCCACGACCGGCAACCATTGGAAGACCACGTCCCGCTCGGAATTCGCGTCAATGATGTAACCCTCCAGCAATACCGTCCACTGACCGGCGAAGTTCAGGGTGAAGGGACCGTATTGGTCCCGGACCGTCGTCTCGAAGGCGATTCCGCCAAATGGATCCACGATCCGCAGCAGGGCCGAGCTGGACACGTCGCCGCCCAAGAAACTGTGATACCAGCGGGAACCGGCGGTGCCGTTGAAGCGATACGCCAAGGTTTCGCGGCCGGTTGCGAAGGTGTTGGTGGTCCGGGTCGAGGGCAGAAGTTCGGCGGCGGTGGCCAGGTCCAGCAGGCGGAAGCCGAAGCTTCGGCCGGCGGTTCCGGACACGCGGATCTGGTGCACGCCGGCAGAAAGGCGCAGCAGCGACTGGCCGTTGTAACCGTCGGTGCCGGCGAATGCCCGCTGGCTCACGACAAGGCCATCCGGCCCCGACAGGCTCCAGTGGACCCCGGCGGCTGGATCCAGCGAATCCATCACCAACCGGGCCGGGGCCGGCAGGTTGAGCGTGTAGGCGTTGGTCGAGTCGGCGGCGGTGGTGCCGGTCACGGTTGCCCCCAGCAGGATTGGCGTTCCGGTTGGCACCGGTGGTGGCACATTCCCGAGACTCTCCAGGTTGAAGATCACCGTGCTGCCCCCGGTGGTGTTGATGTCTCCTTCGACCAGCAGCGTCTGGTTGCCGGTCGTCGGCAGGTTCAGGACCGCCGAGGTGGCGGCCCCGGCATCGAGGATTTGTCCACCGCCCGGGCCGAACAGCCGGATTCGGCCGTTGAAATTGGTCCGGGCGACGAGGTTGAAACGGACTTGGTCGCCGGCCGTGGCGGGAAACTGATACAACACGGTCGCCGTCGCCGGTGTCAGGACATTGGTGATCGTGCTGCCCAAAGTCAGGGGCGTGGCCTCCGTCAGGTCCACCCAGCGGAACCCATACGCCGGGGTCTCCCCGTTGCTGGCCTGCACCGTCAGCGTGTAGTCCCCGGGCACCAAGGGGAGCAGCACGTTGTCCGCGGCGATGCGAATGGAGTCCGTGTTGTTGAACCCCCTTCGGTCCACCACAGTCCCGCGCGGCCCGGACAAGGACCACTGCAACCGGGAGTTGTCGGTCAAGGCGTCGAAATAGAAGGTCCGTTCCGCCTCCAGCCGGAAGCTGAAGCGATCCCGTTCACCGGGTTCGCTGATCTGGCCGTTGGTGGTGGTGGGAGCGGCGAGGGCGGCGGGGATTCCAAGCAACGTCAGGAGGGTCGCCATCGCGGGGAATCGAACAGGGAGGCGCATCTTCATGGGTTAAACGAGTTTGCGAACTGATAAAACCAGCGAACGAGGGTTGGGGCTATCACAATTTGTGGGCAGCTCAAGTAGCGGGTCGACGGTGGGAAGAACGGTAACGATAACCAATTGTCGAAACTGGGCGGCGTTTAGAAAAAGGAGGGTCGTATCCCCCACGAAGACGACCCTCCAGCTCCCTTTCCCCGATAATTTCCCCCACAGAAAACCTGCGGACGCCGAACTTCCCGCACTGACGGAGTTGGTTGAGTAGCGCAGTTTCTTTCACTCCGCCCGTGCCACAGCCAGAAATCCGGCGTCCGCAAATGGGAATGTAGCGATGGGCGTGCCAGTCTCGACTTTCGCATGATTGCGAATTCCAACCCCGCTCCGACCTCCGGCTCCCCGCGGATTTGGTCTTTTTCTGCGACTTTCCGGCCGCCATGTTCCGCCCGTGACCTTGCAGGAACAGATGACCGCCCTGGCCCGGCAGGCCAAGGCGGCCTCCCGCCAACTGGCCCGGCTGACCGCCGCCGAGAAGAATCGTGCGCTCGAAGCCATGGCCGCCGCCTTAGCCGGGGCCACTCCGGAGCTGGCCGAAGCCAACGCCAAGGACCTCGAAGTCGGCCGCTCGCTCGGCCTCAGCGGAGCGATGCTCGACCGCCTGGCGCTAACCGACGCCCGGATCGCCGCCATGGCCCAGGGACTCCGCGAGGTCGCCGCGTTGCCGGACCCGGTCGGCCGCATCCTCGACGAACGCACCCGGCCGAACGGCCTGCGCCTCCGCAAGGTCAGCACGCCCATCGGCGTCGTGGTCATCATCTACGAATCGCGGCCCAACGTGACCGCCGATGCCGCCAGTCTGTGTTTCAAGACCGGCAACGCGACGATCCTTCGGGGCGGCAAGGAAGCGCTGAACAGCAACCTGCTCATCGCCCGCCTCATGATCGAGGCCGGCCGCCAGGCGCTCGGCGACCACTTCCCCGCCCACGCCATCCAGGTCGTGCCCACGACCGACCGCGAGGCGATTCCCGCGCTGCTTTCGCTCACCCAATACGTGGACCTCTGCATGCCCCGCGGCGGCGAAGGCCTCATCCGCACCGTGACCGAGTGCTCGAAGGTGCCCGTCATCAAGCACTACAAGGGCGTCTGCCACGTCTTCGTGGACCGCGCCGCCGACCTCGCGATGGCCGGCGAAATCGTCTTCAACGCCAAGTGCCAGCGTCCCTCCACCTGCAACGCCGCCGAAACGCTGCTCGTGGACCGCCCCGTCGCCGCCACCTTCCTCCCCGCAATCGCCGCCAAACTCGCCGAGAAAAACGTCGAACTCCGCTGCGACCCCGAGGCTTTGGGAATTTTCCAATCCGCAATCCGCAATCCGCAATCCGCAATCAAGGCGGCAGCCGAGGCCGACTGGTCCACCGAATACAACGATTACATCCTCAACGTCCGGGTCGTGGACGGCGTGGATGCCGCCATCGAACACATCGCCACCTTCGGTTCGGCCCACAGCGACACCATCGTGACCGCCGAAGCGGCGACCGCGGCGAAGTTCCAGCAGGAGGTGGATTCCGCCGCCGTTTACTGGAACGCCAGCACGCGCTTTACCGACGGCTACGAATTCGGCATGGGTGCCGAAATCGGCATCAGCACCGACAAGATCGGTGCCCGCGGCCCGATGGGACTGGAAGAACTGTGCAGCTACAAGTGGCTGGGCTTCGGGAACGGGCAGTTGCGGGGCT
>JBIIUN010000241.1:0-7533 GCA_044339945.1 Kapaibacterium sp. (SeqCode) | reverse complement strand
ACTGAAGTTGCCGCGCTGGTTGTAGGGCAGGCCCTTGGTGTCGGGCAGCACGACGAACGCCGGCAGGTTGTCGCTTTCGCTGCCGAGTGCGTAGCTGACCCATGCGCCAAAGCTCGGGAAGCCGGGCAGCAGGAAGCCCGTGTTCATCAGGTAGCTGCCGGGCCCGTGGACGTTCGTGCGCGACTGCATCGCCATGAGGAACGCGAGGTCGTCCACGCAGCCGGCGAGATGCGGCAGCAGGTTGCTCACCCAGCGTCCGGACTGGCCGTGCTGGCGGAACTCGAAGGGTGGCTTGAGCACCTTGCCCGGCTCGCTGGTGGGTGCCTCGACGCGGTCGCCGTTGCCGGGATTGAACGATTCGCCGGCGCGCCGGAACAACGCGGGCTTGTAGTCGAACAGGTCCATCTGGCTCGCCCCGCCGTTCATGAAGAGCTGGATGACGCGCTTGGCGCGGGGAGCGTGGTGGGGAAGCGGGCGAGATGCCGGATGTTGGATGCCCGATGCCGGATCGGCGGCGAGCAGATGGTCGGTATCCAGTAACTGCGCGAGCGCGGCGCCGCCGAGTCCGCCGCCGAGCCGGGAGAGGAAGGCCCGGCGCGAGGGCAATGCCGGACGTGGGAACGGTAGGTTCATCGCAGTCTGTGGACCATGTGGTTCTGGAAGGCCGGTTCCGTAACCCGTCACATGGTTCGCCCGGCCCGTCATAACCCGTCGCGGCGAAGCTGGCACCAGGCACACTTGTTTGCGATTCCGTTCTCCAGCTCCGGCGACGGCCGCATCCTCCCGCCGGGCTCACGCCCCGCAAGGATGAGGGAAAGCAACATACAAGGGAGGCATACGGGGGCGATGAACCGATGTGCCCGTAGACGGGAGTTTCGAAATTCCGCGCTTGGGTGGAGCCGCGTTCCGGTGCCAGCATCCGCGCGCATCCCATGAATCGCCGTCGCCACCGTTTTCCAAGCCGGGCCCTGCGGGCGGTGGCAGCCCTGACGCTGGCGCTGGTCACGGCCCGGGCGGAAACCCGGCCGAGCGCAAACCCAGCCGATCATTGGTCGTTCCAGCCGCTGCGGCGGCCGGCGACTCCGGCGGGACAACACCCCGTGGACGCCTTCGTTCACGCGGCCCTGCGGACGAACGGGCTTGCACCTTTCCCGCCCGCGACGCCGCGCGAGCTGATCCGCCGGGTCTACTTCGACCTCACCGGCCTGCCGCCCACCCCGACGGACGTGGCGGCGTTTGAGCGCGAATGCGCGGAGGAGGAGAATTTGGAAAACAGGAAAACAGGAAAACAGGTGGATGGGACGGTGCTCCCTTCTTCCGGTTTTCCTGCCTTCCAAATTCAATCGGCCGGTTCCGCCTACGCCCGCCTCGTCGACCGGCTGCTCGCCTCGCCCCATTACGGTGAACGCTGGGCGCGGCACTGGTTGGACGTCGTGCGGTTCACCGAGAGCCAGGGTTTCGAATACGACCGGCCGCGCGACCATGCCTGGCCCTATCGCGATTACGTCATCCGCGCCTTCAACACCGACAAGCCCTACGACCGCTTCCTGCGCGAACAGGTCGCCGGCGACGTGCTGGAACCGGTCACGGCCGACGGCATCGTCGCGGCCAGCTTGCTGGTCTGCGGCCCGTGGGATCAGGCGGGGAACGCCCAGGCCAACGCCACCCAGCGTGCCATCACGCGCGAGGAGGAGTTGGAGGACCTCATCGGCGTGGTGGGCCAGACCTTCCTCGGGTTGACGGTCAACTGCGCCCGCTGCCACGACCACAAGTTCGATCCCATTTCGCTTACCGACTACTACCGCGTGAAGGCGGTTTTCGACGGCGTGAAGCACGGCGACCGTTCGGTGGAAGGCGCCGCCGAAGCGCAGGCTCGGATCAGCCGCCGGGAAGCCGCCCAGCGGGCCCTCGCGGCGGCGCAGTCGGAAGTTGCCCGGATCGAGGCCGACGGTGCCCGGCGCGCCGCCGCGGCCAAGCCGCCCCTGCGTTCGAACGAACCGGGTCCCGTGCCCATGCTTCGCTGGAGTTTCGCCGCCACCGAGCCCGCCGCCGTAAGCGGTGAGCTTCACGGCGGCGCGACGCGGGCGGACGGGCGGCTGCAACTGCCGGCCGCAGGCGCCTATTTCCAGAGCCCGACGTTGCCGCACGACGTGCGGGAGAAAACCCTGGAAGCCTGGGTTACCTTGGCGGATCTGGCCCAAGGCGGCGGCGCAGCCATTTCCTTGGAAGCAGCGGGCGGCACGCCGTTCGACGCCATCGTCTTTGCCGAGCGGCTGCCGAGGAAATGGATGGCCGGCAGCGAAGGATTCGCCCGCACCCGCGACCTTGAAGTCCCCGAAGAGACCGCTTCCCCCGGTGAGTTGGTCCATCTCGCCGCCGTCTATTCCGCCGACAATCGCGTGGCGCTTTACCGTAACGGCGAACCCTACGGCCAGCCCTACGCCGCCGGACCGCTCCCGACGTTCCGGGCTGGCGATGCCCGCATCACGCTCGGTCGCCGGCATCTGGGCGGCGGCAAACCGTGGCTCACCGGCACCATCCGGCAGGCCGCGCTTTACGACCGGGCGTTGGACGCCGCGGAAATCGCCGCCTCGTTCCGCGCGGGCGGCTTCGTGATTTCCACCGCCGAGATTCTCGCCCAACTGAACCCCGACCAACGGGCCGCCCGGGAACAGGCCTTGGCGCAGATGGAACGGGCCCGGAAAGAAATCGCCGCCGCGGAAAAGTCGGGTCCGCTGGCTTACGCCGGCAAACGCGAGCAACCCGCGCCCACGAAGGTGCTGCTCCGCGGCGACGTGAAAAAACCCGGCGACATCGTGGCGCCGGGCGCCCTGACGCAGCTCGCGGCCGTGCCGGGTGACTTCGGGTTGGCGCCGGATGCCCCCGAAGCGGAACGCCGGCGGCGCTTCGCCGATTGGCTGGCCGATCCGCGGAACCCGCTGCCGGCGCGCGTGATGGTGAACCGCGTGTGGCAGTTCCACTTTGGGCAGGGCCTGGTCACGACCCCGAGCGACTTCGGCCTGAGCGGCGCCCGCCCGAGCCATCCCGAATTGCTCGACTGGCTGGCTTCCGAGTTCATCGCGAGCGGCTGGAGCGTGAAGGCGTTGCACCGGCTGATCCTGACTTCCGCGACGTATCGCCAGGCTTCTGGAGAACGAGTAATCAGTGGGTCAGTGATCAGTAATCAGTCGGGGCGGCGTAATGCCAGCGGTTCACTGAATACTGACACACTGAACACTGATTACTTCCGCGAGGCCTCCGCCAAGGACGCCGACAACACCCTCCTCTGGCGCTTCACCCCGCGCCGACTGGAGGCCGAGGCCGTGCGCGACGCGATGCTGGCCGTCAGTGGACAGCTCAATCCGCAGTTCGGCGGCCCGAGTTTCCGGCCGTTCACCACGTCGGAATACGGCGCGACGTTCTTCCACCTGTTCGACAAGGGGGAGCCCGAGTTCAACCGCCGCACCGTCTACCGGATGAACATCAACTCCGGGAAGGAACCTCTGCTCGACGCGTTCGACTGTCCCGATCCGTCGGTGAAGACGCCGCGCCGCGGGGTGACCACCACGCCGTTGCAGGCGCTCAGCGTGATGAACGGATCCTTCGTGCAACGCCAAGCCGGGGAGTTGGCAAAACGCGCGCTCCAGTCGGCCGACGGCGATCTTCCGCGGGCGGTGAACGCCGCCTACGAACTTGCCCTCAGCCGGCCCGCCACCGCCGCCGAACAGTCGCGCGCTGAGGCCGCCGCCCGCGAACGGGGTCTGGCGAGCGTCTGCTGGGCGCTGCTCAATTCCACGGAGTTTGTCTATGTGCGGTGAAACCCCATCTGCTTCAGCCCAAACATTCCGATGAGCACGCATCTGAAACCCTTCAAGGCCAGTCGCCAGGAAATCTGGCAGCGGTTGTCCGCGGCGATCGGCGCCAACTACGTCCCCGGCACCTTCTGGAAAGGCGACAAGGTCCAGGCGACGCATGGGGAGTGGACCATCCAGCTCGACACGTTCATGGTGATGATGGGAAACGCGCCGGTTAGCTTCACCCGGCTGCGCGCCCCGTTTGTGAACCCCGACCAGTTCCGCTTCACCATCTCCCGCCGCGACGTGTTCCAGGACATCGCCAAGTGGTTTGGCATGCAGGACGTAGAGGTCGGCCATGCGGATTTTGACCGCGACTTCATCATCAAGGGCACCGACGAGGCGAAGCTGAGGGCGCTGTTCGACGCCCAGCGGATCCGTGAGCTGATCAGCGCCCAACCGAGGGTCCATCTCACGGTGAAGGACGACGAAGGCTGGTTCGGTCCCGAATTTCCGCCCGATGCGGATGAGCTGAGCTTTGTCGTTCCCGGGATCATCAAGGACGAAGAGCGGTTGAAGCAGTTGTTTGAGCTGTTCGCCGAGACCTTGGAGCAGTTGTGCCGCATCGGTTCGGCGTATGGGACGGCACCGCAGGTGAAACTCTGAACCGTCCCAGTCGCCGTGAGCCACCCCGCCGTTCCCGATCCAGCCCCGCTCCTTTCCCGCCGGCATTTCCTTTCGCACACGGCGGGCGGGCTCGGCGGCGTGGCGCTGGCGTGGCTGATGAGCCGTGAGCAGGCCCGCGCGGGCATTGTCCCGGCCGCCGGGTCGGCGCGTTTGCCGCACTTCGCGCCGAAGGCCAAACGGGTCGTGCAGGTCTTCTGCTGCGGCGGCGTCAGCCACCTCGACACCTTCGACTACAAGCCGGAGCTGGAGCGGATGCACGGCAAGTCGCTCGAAGGCAAGGGCGAGAACCTCGGCTTCTTCGGCCAGCCCGGGAAGCTGATGAAGAGCGTCTATGAGTTCCGCCGACACGGGCAGAGCGGTTCGTGGGTGAGCAGCCTGTTCCCGCACCTCGCCGGCTGCGTGGACGACCTGTGCTTCGTCCACTCGATGTTCGCGAAGAGCAACAACCACACGCCCGCGACCTTCCAGATGAACAGCGGGTTCACGCTGAACGGATTTCCCTGCATGGGCGCCTGGCTCAGCTACGGGCTCGGCACCGAGAACGAGAACCTGCCGGCGTTTGTAGTGCTGCCCGATCCGCGCGGGCTGCCCGCGGGCGGGTCCATCAACTGGACTGCCGGCTTCCTGCCCGCGAACCACCAAGGTGTGCCGTTCCGCACCAACTCGCGCGAGCCCATCGCCGACCTGCGGACACCCGCGTCCGTCGGCGCCGCCGCGCGGCAGGCCGACCTGGCGTTGCTCGCCGACATGAACCGCGGCTTCGCGGACGACCATCCCGGCGACCCCACTTTCGCCGCCCGGCTGCGCGCCTACGAACTCGCCGCCCGCATGCAACTGAGCATTCCCGAGGCGACCGATCTCGACGGCGAATCCGACGCGACGAAAAGGCTCTACGGCATCGGTGACGACACGAACAAGGGCTTCGCGCGGAACTGCCTCATGGCGCGGCGCCTGTTGGAGCGCGGCGTGCGTTTCGTGCAGGTCATCAATGGCGGCGCGTTCGGCAGCCCGCGCATCAACTGGGACGGGCACGAGAACCTGAAGGAGAATCACGACACGCAGGCCGCCACGATGGACCGACCCGTCGCCGCGCTGATCCAGGACCTCAAGCAACGCGGCATGCTGGAGGATACGCTCTTCGTCTGGTCCACTGAGTTCGGCCGCAGTCCCGCCACGCAGGGCATCGATTCCCCGGGCCGCGACCATCATCCGACGGCCTTCACCTGTTTCCTCGCCGGCGCCGGCGTGAAGCCCGGTCATCACCACGGCAGCTCGGACGAACTCGGTTATTTCGTCGGCGCGGACAAGGTCACGATCCCCGACTTCCACGCGACCATCCTGCACCTGCTCGGTCTCGATCACGAAAAGCTCACGTTCTACCACAACGGCATCAACCGCCGCCTGACCAACGTCGAGGGCGAGGTCATCCGGGGGGTGCTGGCGTGAAGGCGGCGGCGCAGCGGAGCGCGAACGGTCTCGTCCGCTGGGACAGCCGGCTCGAATCGTGGCCTGCGAAGCTGGGGGCGAGGGATGCTTTTTTAGAACTTGGCGGAAGAACCGGCGCGGCGGTTTGGTGGGAAGTGCGCGTCCCCCTCACCCCGGCCCTCTCCTTCGGGGAGAGGGAGAGGGGCACGACACCGGCCGATCTTCCAAAGCCCTTCACTTCGATTCAGTCGGGTGCCAACCGAGCCTACACTTGGCTGCGTTTGGTCGCTTTACGTGGGTCGTCATCATGCGCATGCAAGCGACTCCCTCTCCCCGAGGGAGAGGGTTGGGGTGAGGGGAAACCGGGCGTAGCACAATGCCACCATGAGACATCTAGTCTGGTGTCAGCGATCACCGCCTTTTCAGGCAGAGCCTCCCCACGCCGGCTGCTACAGACCATGGGCATCGCCGTCTCCCTGGCGCTCAGCCTGATGCTCACCGCGGTCGCCGAATCTGCCAAGGCTCCCCACTGGGCCTTCCAGCCCATCCGCAATCCCGCCCCGCCGCCGGTCACCAATGACGCGTGGGCCCGAACCACGTTGGACCGCTTCATCATCGAACGGCTCGAGGCGAAAGGCCAGCAACCCGCGCCCGCGGCCGATCCGCGCACGCTCATCCGACGGGCCACCTTCGACCTCACGGGCCTGCCGCCGACCGCGGACGAAGTGGATGCGTTTGTCCGCGAATGTTCGGAAGAGGCGAATCTGGAAAACAGGACGGCAGGAAAACCAGCCGACGGGATCGCTCAGTCTGCTGCCGGCCTTCCTGCCTTCCCAATTCAATCGTCTGCCTACTCACGGCTGATCGACCGCCTGCTCGCCTCCCCGGCCTACGGCGAACACTGGGGCCGGCATTGGCTCGACGTGGTCCGTTACGCCGACACCGCGGGTGAGACCGCCGATTATCCGGTGCCGGTCGCGTGGCGTTACCGCAACTACGTCATCAACGCCTTCAACGCGGACAAGCCCTACGACGAATTCCTCCGCGAACAGATCGCCGGCGACATCCTCGCCAAAACCGGCCCGCGCGAACGCTACGCTGAACGCGTCACGGCCACGGGCTTCCTCGCGGTGTCGCGCCGGTTCGGCTTCGATTCGGAGAACTACCATCACCTTACGATCCAGGACACGATCGACACGGTGGGGCAGAGCGTGCTCGGGCTGACGCTCGGCTGCGCGCGCTGCCACGCGCACAAGTTCGACCCCGTCTCGCTGCCCGATTACTACGCGCTCTACGGCATCTTCGACAGCACCCGCTACGCGTTCCCCGGCTCCGAGCAGAAGCAACGGAGCCGTGCGCTCGTGCCGCTGGTGCCACCCGAGGAATCACGGCCGAAGTGGCGTGCGTTCGAGCAGCGCGTGGCGTCGCTGCGGCAACGGGTTGAAAGCGCCAATCTCTCGGCCCCTTCCGCCGTGCTGCGCTCCCTCGACGAACTCGACGGCGACTTCGAGATGCAGGCGCCGGCCGCCGGCGGCAGCAAGGGTGTGCTCGTGCCGCCGTGGGTTTACGACGGCCCGATCGCGGTGACGACGGACGCGCAAAGCCCGTTCAAGAACCTGTATCCGCT
>JBIIUN010000239.1:0-7540 GCA_044339945.1 Kapaibacterium sp. (SeqCode) | reverse complement strand
CCAAGCACCTTTTCGAGCATGCCCTCGGCCTTCTTCGTGAAGTGATCTTCCAGCTGCTTGCGGGCGCCGAGCTGGCTGGTGCTCAGGCCGGCGAGGGAATTGTCCTCGCTGCTTTCGCTGAGCACGTTGCCGAGGTTGTCCACGACGGCCACGTAGTTGGGCTGTAGGCCTTCCACGGCATTGGCCACGAGGAAGCGGATGGCGTTGACCGTCTGCGGCGGGAGCTGCGTGCCGCGGGTGCGGACGAACACGGACGCCGTGGGCCGCTTCGGGCGGTCGGCCAGGAGCCGGTTTTCCGGCATCACGATCAGGACGCTGGCGCTTTCGACGGCGTCCACCTGCATGATGGTGCGGGCCAGTTCGCCCTGCACGGCGCGGAGGAGATTGGCGCGCTGGACCAGGTCCGAGATGCCGAAGGCGGGCTTGTCGAACAGCTCATAACCGACGCCGGCGTTGCTCTTGCCGATGCCCTTCGCGGCGAGTTGCCAGCGGGTTATATGCACCTTGTCGGCGGGCACGTAGATGCTGCCGTTGCGGATCTGGTGGTCCACCTTGGCGTCGTTGAGCGCGGAAATGACCTTGGCGGATTCGGCTTCGTCCAGCTTGCCGTAAAGCAGCGCGAAGTCGGGCCGGGAAGACCACAGGCCGACGCCGACGAGGCCGAAGACCAGCACGAGGCCAGCGAGGATGATCGAGACACGCTGGTTGAGCCCCAGCTCCTTCCAGGTGTTGAGCAGCTGCTGGCCGAATTTTTCGGGAGAGGCGTTCACGGGGAAATGAATTCAGGGTTCAGACCTGCATGCGCATGAGCTCCTGGTAGGATTCCAGGAGTTTGTTGCGCACCTCGACCATGAGCTGGAAAGAGACGCTCGCCTCCTCCATCGCGATCATCGTCTGATGCAGCGAGACATCCTTGCCGCCCAGCAGGCCCCGCACCGCCTCGCCCGCCTTGGCGCCCTTGGCATTGGTCTCGCTGACCAGGTCGCCCAGCATGTTGCCGAAGACATCCGGCCCGCCCGTGCCCGTGATCGGCGTTGAGCTGCCCGGCCGGCCCAGCGCCGATGGGCCGAAGCTCGCTTCGCCGGCGGGCATCAGCGAGGTCAGCTTGTTGAGGTCGAGCCCCGCGGCGCCGGCCTGGCCCCCCGGACTGACGAGCGAGGTGAGCTTCTGGAGTTCCGACTGGGGAATCGCCCCATTCTTGCCCAGCTGCTGGGGCAGCGACTGGAGCTGCGTCAGCGGCATGGAACCAAGGGCGGAGAGGGCGTTCATGGCGGGGAAACTTCACGGTTCAGCGGCGGCCGATCGACAGCGTCTGGAGGGCCATGGAGCGGGCGTTCTTGACGACCGCGAGGTTGGCCTCGAAGGCCCGGGACGAGGTGATCAGGTCCGCCATCTCGGCGTGGATGTTGATGTCGGGCAGCGAGACCATCTTGGTGCTCGGATCGGCGTCCGGGTGGTCGGGGGCATAGACTAGGCGGGGCGGGCGTTTGTCCGACGTGATGCCGGTCACCTTCACCATGGTCGGGGCGGTGCCGGAGAAATCGCCCGGCTGGCTGGCGAGCACGCTCTCGAAGTTGACCATCTGCCGCTGGTAGGGCTGGCCGTCGGGGCCGCGGCTGGAGTTCGCGTTGGCGATGTTCTGGGAGACGACCTCCATGCGGATGCGCTCGGCGTTGAGCGCCGACGCGGAACTGGTGATGCCAGGGATGAGGTTAATCATGGGAGTTCAGTTCAGGCCGGCCGGCCGGTGATCGCGAGCCGCAGGCGTAGGAGGGACCCGGTGATGAGCTGGGTTTCGAACGAGTGGGCCAGCGTGTTCTGGTTGAGCTGCAACAGCTCGTTTTCGAGCTGCACGGTATTGCCGTCCCCCGCGGAGACGACGGCGGTGGTATCCACCGAAACGGCCGGCCTCAGGGCCGCCGCCCGGTTCATGTCCCCGGCGCCGATGGCGTTCTGGAGCTGGCTTTGGAAGCTCGGGGCCAGGTCAACGCGCCGGTAGCCCGGGGTTTCGAGGTTCGCCAGATTCGCGGCGATCGCCTGGTGGCGCATCGCGGTGGCATCCAGCATCTGCTTGCTGGCCACATAGGTCGGTTGGGCGAAGATGGCGTTGATCATGGCAGGAACTTCCTGTTCGACGACATCGGTCAGCACCCGGTATGCCACGGGGCGAAAGTTGCCGATTCACGGGGGTTTCCGCGGGCGCAGCGCAAGCCAGTGCAGGCCAATGGGAAAAACTTTCCCGGCTACCGCGGTCCACTAGGCAAACGGCGTGTGACCGGGCCGTGACAGAGGACGGTGCCGGTAAACCTCCGTGACATTGGGCGGCCGGTGCGCATCTTCGGATCATGGACTGGCGCTGCCCACGCCTGCGGGTGCTCTTGATTGTGCTGCTCGCACCCTTGCTTTGGGCGGGCTGTCGACCCGCCCCGGCGCCCGTATTGGAGACCGCCCGGCTGAGTCCCAAGGAGCGGGAGTGCCTCGGGCGCACCCTGGAGGAAACCAAGGGTAGCTTTGCCTACAGCATTCCCCGGGACTGGGAATTCATGGAAATGGACGACAGCCAGTTTCGCGTGGCCGTCGGTCCCCGGATCAATGGTTACGTCTCGAATATCCGCGTGAGCCGCGAGTTGGCGCCGAGTAAGTTTGAGTATTACGTCGATCAGGCGCGCAAAGAACTGGGGCGACAAGCCCTGACCACCGGGGTCGAGGAAGACACCCGGTTCGTCACCGTCTCCGGGATCGTCGGACGCCGATGGATCACGCACACGTTCCAATCCAAGGAACGCATCTGGCACGCCTACTATCTGTTTCCGGGTCCGGGCGACGCCAAGATCGTCGTCACGGTGTCCGCCGCCCAGTCGGACGCCCTGCGGATGGGCTTCGTCGCCGATGCCTGCATGAAGACGATGGTCATCCGTTGAGCAGTGCGGCCCGCGGATCGGCCTCCACCTCGGCGCGGCCGGGGATGCTGGTTTGCGCCCCGCGCCGGGTAACGGCGATGGCCGCCGCCAAATGGGCGAAGCGGGCGGCCCGTTCGACCGGTTGTCCTTCCAGCAATTGGGTGGCGAAAGCCCCGATCCACGCATCGCCGGCCCCGACGGAATCCACGGTTTCCACCGCGAAGCCCGGCACATGCCCGGTGAAGGTCGCGGAATCAATCCACGCCCCGGCGGCGCCCAGGGTGATGACAATGCCCGCCCGCGGGGCCCGCTGCCGCAGGCCGGTGGCGGCGAAACCGGCCTCGGCCGGGGAGGTCACCGACTGCCGCGTGAGTTGGGTGGCCTCCTGCTCGTTGGCGATGATCCAGTCGCACTGGTTCAGGACTGCGTCGGGCAATTCCAGGCACGGGGCAGTATTGAGGAAGACTGGTATGCCGCCGCCATGGCCGAGTTCGATCGCCGCCACGACGGCGGGAAGGGGCACTTCCAGTTGCAGCAACAACGCCCGGCACTCGCTTAGATCGCCCAGGGCGGCGGCAATGTCCGCGGCGGACAGCGTGTCGTTGGCGCCGTTGGCCACCACGATCTGGTTCTGGCCGGCGGCATCCACCGTGATCAGCGCGGTGCCGCTCGCCGTGTCCTCGCGACGCAGGATCTTGGAGACGTCCACGCCCACCTCGGCCAGGCCCTCGACCATTTCGGCCCCGAACGAATCGGCCCCCACGGCGCCGATCATGGCCACCGGCAGTCCCATCTTGGCGACGGCATAGGCCTGGTTGGCGCCCTTGCCGCCGTGCGCGCTGCGGAAATTGTGGCCCCGGATCGTTTCGCCCGGCTGCGGGAAGCGGCTCACTTCCAGAGTCAGGTCCATGTTGAGGCTGCCGACGACGGTGAACATGCGTGGAATCGTAACCGCTCGGCCCGGCCGCTGGCGAGCCTTGCGCTTGCCCGCCCGGAACCGGTGCCGATACTCGGGGCATGCCAGTGGCGACGTTGCGCGGCCGCGATCCCGAGCCGGTGATCCAGTTCAGTGTGTTCATGCCCAATCGGCTCGGGCGGTTGCACGAACTCACCCGGCGGCTCGCCGACCGTGAGGTCCACATTCTTGCCCTGACCGTGCTGGACACGACCGACAGCACCATCCTGCGCTTCATCTCCGATGACCCTGACGCTGCCCGGGAACTGCTGCAGGAACATGGCTTCCCGTTCACGGAAGCCGTCGTCGTGGCGGTGGAAGTGGAGGGCGAAGGCCGCCTGAAAGACGTGCTCGCGGCCCTGCTCGAAGCCGAGCTGAACATCCACTACGTCTATCCCTTCCTGAATCGTCCCGGCGGCAAGTCGGCGCTGATCATCAGCATCGAGGAGCAGGAGGTCGCCGGGGACGCCCTGCGCGCCCACCAGTTCCGCGTGCTGTTCCAATCGGACCTCAGCCGCTGAGCCCATGCGCCAAGCCACGCTCACCGGCCTGTGGATTTACCCCGTCAAGTCCTGCCGCGGCCTCGCCTTGCCGTCGGCGCGCCTCACAGCGCATGGATTCGAGCACGACCGCGAATGGATGATCATCCGGCCCGACGGGCAATTTGTGACCCAGCGGGAAGACCCCAGGCTCGCCCTGATTGAGACTGCGTTGCGCGCCGACCACCTGATGCTTCGCGCTCCGGGCCTTGAGGCGCTGGAGATTCCCTTCGTTTCCGACGCACGTCGGTCGCGCCCCGCCACGGTGTGGAACGACACCACCGAAGCTTGGGATGAAGGTGACCGTGCGGCCGCGTGGCTGGGCGAGTATCTGGAAGGGAACTTCCGGCTCGTGCGGTGGGATCCGGCCCAACGTCGTCCGACGGACCCGAAGTGGACGGGCGACGCCCCGGCGGAGGCATATTTCGGCGACGCGTTTCCCTACCTGGTCCTCGGCGAAGAAACCTTGGCCGACCTCAACGACCGCCTGCGGCCCGGTCCGGCGCTGCCGGTGGATCGCTTTCGCACCAACCTGCTCATTCGCGGACTGGGGGTGGGCGGCGAGGATGTCGCGCGGACATTGCGCCGCGACACCGTGGAATTCCGCATCGTGAAGCCATGCACGCGGTGCGTGATGACCACCACCGACCAACAGACCGGCGTGCGGGGTGGCGAACCGCTGCGGACGCTCGCGACCTATCGGCGCGACCCACGCTTCAGCGCCCCGGTCTTCGGCCAGAACGTGATCCTCGTGCGCGGGGCAGGGGAATCCGTGAGCGTCGGCGACATCTGGATGGCTGACTGACTTGGGTTCGGCTCAAAGCGTCCGCAACACTTGGGCGGCGGTGGCGACCGTGAATTCGATGTCGGCTTCCGTGTGGGCCGTGGAGATGAATCCCGCCTCAAACTGGGACGGGGCGAGGTAGATGCCGGCGTCCAGCATGCCGTGGAAGAACTTCGCGAACTGGGTCCGGTCGCTGTGCATTGCGTCGGCCAAGTTCCAGACCGCACGGTCGGTGAAATAGCCACAGAACATCGAGCCGATTCGTTTCCATTGCACTGCGACGCCAGCGGAATGCGCCGCCGCGACCATGCCTGCATCCAGCTGCTGGCCAAGGGCTTCGAGCCGGGCGTAGGCATCGCGATTGGCCAGTTCGTCGAGGGCCGCCAAGCCGGCCGCCATGGCGAGCGGATTACCGCTCAGCGTTCCGGCCTGGTAGACCGGGCCTAGCGGTGCGAGGCAGTCCATCACGTCGGCCCGGCCGCCGAGCGCTCCGACGGGCAGGCCGCCGCCGATGATCTTGCCGAACGTGCTCAGGTCCGGCGTGAGGCCGAACAGCTCCTGCGCGCCGCCCTTGGCGAGGCGGAAGCCGGTCATCACCTCGTCGAGGATGAACAGCGCGCCGTGCTCGCGGCAAAGCCGGGCGATGAGCTCGTAGAAACCCGGCCGCGGCAGATAGAGCCCGGCATTGGCCGGCACGCCCTCGACGATCACCGCCGCAATGTCAGTGCCGTGGGTGGCGAACAGCGCCGTGAGCGCTTCCGAATCGTTGAATGGTGCCACGAGCGTGTGCTTGGCGAAATCGGCGGGCACGCCGGCGCTGTCGGGATGACCGAGCGTCAGGGCGCCCGAACCGGCCTTCACGAGCAGCGAATCGGCGTGGCCGTGGTAGCAGCCGTCGAACTTCACCAGCTTGTCGCGACGGGTAAAACCGCGGGCCAGACGGATGGCCGACATGCAGGCCTCGGTGCCGGAGTTGCAGAACCGGACCTTCTGCACGCTGGGCACGAACTCCTTCACGCGGAAGGCGAGGGCGACTTCCAAGGCGTTCGGCACGCCGAAACTGGTGCCCCGCTCCGCCGCCGCCTTCACGGCCGCGATGATCTTGGGATGCGCGTGCCCGAGGATGGCCGGGCCCCAGGTGCCGACGTAATCCAGCAGCTCGTCGCCATCCACCGTGCGGAGCCGTGCGCCGCTGGCGGACTCGACGAAGAACGGATTGCCGCCCACCGCGCGGAAGGCGCGCACCGGCGAATTGACTCCGCCCGGGATGTGCTCCAGGGCAGCGGCGAACAGGGCTTCGGACTTGGACCGCAACGGCATGGAAGCAGGTTACGGGGTGGCCTCGGCCACGCCAGTTTTCCAGACGATCCCGGCCGCCGGCGGAACGCAATTGACTTCGCCGGGGCAATCATTAGCTCTGGAGCCGTAGTCCCCCATGAAGCGGAAGGCCCAAACCGACGACCGCAAATGCTCGCCTTGTTCCGGTGATTCGGAGCCCGTTTCCGCTGACAACCGGCCTAGTTCCGCGACCGCGAAACCGGCTTCCATCCCCTCCACCCCCGCTGCCGAGGAGCTTTAACATGGTTCCGGGTTCCTCTGCCGGACTTCCGGCAGAAGGGCGCGGCCTATTGTGGAATCGGCGCCGGCTTCCACGGAACTTCACCGGCATTCCATGGGCTGCCAAACTACTTCAATGGCGACTAAACTTACCTCCAAACATCCTCAAACAAGTTCCGTGTCGTTTCAAACGGATTCCAGACTGTGCCAAACTGATTCCGTGGATGCTTGTAGGAGTTACGTGAAGTCTAAACCGGCTTCCGAGTTGGCTCGTCTCCAGCCCTTTACGTCAATTTCGGGTTTTCGGCCCCCGAGGAGCGCGGATGCCTTCATTCGCGACTGGGATTGGCCTCGGCGCGTTGCGAACGCTGGCCGTCTTGGACTGCGGCGGCTTGACGCCGCTTTCGCTTCGGTGTCGCTCCGACCTTCACCTCACCAAGACGCCTCGCTTCCCGCCCAAAGCGGTGGCTGCGCTCCGCTCCGCAATCGCACTCCAAGACGCTGCCGCGTGCCTTTGCGCCAGCCCTCCGGGAGCGCGGGTTTTCCAACCGGCCTGGCGCAATGCATGGCTTTCCCTGCCGGGCACGAGTGGGAGAGCCGGAGCGAGGAGGCGTTGGGAACCTCATCTCTCCAACCCTCTCCTCCGGCTGCGCTCGGAAGCGAGGCAGCCGCGGCCCAACTTTCCCTACTGACCACTGCTGACTGATCACTGACTTACGGTTCCCCTAACTATCGTCTCAAACCTCAACTCCCCCGTCGTATGGCCGACACCACTCCTCCCACCCCCAAACCCAAACCCCACCCC
>JBIIUN010000238.1:0-7552 GCA_044339945.1 Kapaibacterium sp. (SeqCode) | reverse complement strand
GCCAGCGGGCAGGCGAACCGCAATCCGGGAGTTGGCAACGCCGCCTTTCGCGCCGCACGCTCGAAGCCGCCGCCGCATGAACCCGCTTGCCTCCGTTGTCACCGCCGGACGTTCCCGCCTCCGCACCGAAGTGGCCGGCTTGTTGGCGGTCCGCTCGCTGCGCTGGGCGCTTTTGCTGATGGTGTTGGGCGGCGTCCTCTGGATCCGGCAAATGTGGTCCAAGCCCGCAGCGGAAGTCTCCACCATTGCCGCCACGGCGAAGTCGGCTTCCGCCCCGACCGCCGGCGAGGTCACATCGCCCAATCGTTCCCCGGCCACCTTTCGGCTGGGTGCCGGCTACGCAGGCGGTTTCCTGTTGGGCTTCCTCTTCCGTCGCTTCCTCAAGGTGACCAGCATCGTGGCAGCCTTGCTCCTGGCTGCGGTCGCGGGCTTGCGGTCCGTGGGGGTGCTGGAGGTGGATTGGGCGGCGTGGGAAGCACAGATCCGCGCGGGCGTGGACTGGTCGCACCACCAGGCCGGCGTGCTGAAGTCGGTGGCGGAAGGTTATCTGCCCTCCACGGCCGCCACCGGCTGGGGCCTTTGGCGCGGCCTGCGGCGGAGGACGGAGAAAATTGCGGCGCCGCCGGCTTGAGCCCGCCTCGGTGGCCGGCCATGCTCGCGGCATGTCCCCGCTGAAATCCCTGATCCGCCCGGTGTGGGCCGGATTCCTCGTCGCCACCTGCCTCAGCGCCGTCGCCGAAGACAAGGCGCCCCGCGTCGTCAATCCCGGCGGGCCGGGCAAACCACCGGCCGACGCGATCGTGCTGTTCGACGGCAAGGACCTCAACGCCTGGAAGGCCGAGGATGGTTCGGCAGCCAAGTGGACGGTGACGCCGGCCTTTGCGGAGGTGCACAACGGCAGCATCCTGACGAAGGAGGAATTCGGGGCGGTGCAACTGCACGTCGAATGGGCGTCGCCCGCCGAGGTGAAGGGTGACGGCCAGGGCCGCGGCAACAGCGGCATCTACCTGCAAGGGCGCTACGAGATCCAGGTGCTGGATTCCTACAACAACCCCACCTATCCCAATGGCCAGGCCGGGTCCTTCTACGGTCACGCGGTTCCCCTCGTGAACGTCAGCCGCCCGCCCGGCGAATGGCAGGCCTACGACATCATTTTCCACCCGCCCACCGCCAAGGACGGCCAGACGGTGCCCGGTTCCTTCACGGTGCTGCACAACGGCGTGCTGGTGCAGGACCACGTGCCGGTGAAGGGCTATGCGACGACGGCGGCGAAGTTCTCCGGGGTCACGCCCAAGGGGCCGATCCTGCTCCAGGATCACGGAAATCCCGTGCGCTACCGGAACATCTGGGTCCGGCGGTTGGACTGATCCGCCCGCGAGCCACGGTCGGATCAGCGGCTCAGCCGACTCCTTGAGGGCAGCGCAGCGGTGCGAATTTGCGGCCAAAGGCGTTTTCCCGCCGCTTTCTCGGGATTGTGGGTTGACGCCCACCCGGCCCGCTCGGTTAGTTATTGCCCCGGCATGAACCCCACTCCGGTCTGGCTCCGTGTTTTCTCCGCAATCTCCCTCGTGTGCGGCACAGGGATGCTTTCCGCCCAAGCGGAGGGTTGGGACGGGCAGACCATTGGACTCACGTTCTACCTTCCGGACCTCAGCTCTGACTTCCCGGAGGCTAACCAAGTTGTCGGCGGAGCGGTCGAATGGCCTACAGCGGCTGGCTCATTTTCTGTCGATCTCGCCCCGACCCAGATCACCATCACCGCGACGGGTGAAGTGAACTTGCTAGCCTATGTTTCCCCGGGTTTCGCCGGCTTCCGCATTTATGACGCCTTGGGTTCCGCCCAAAGCCTCGTGACAGCCTCAATCAACGGCGCCAGCACGGTAATCCCGGCCAGCTTCTCTTTCGACGCCGATGACATCTTCGTGAACTTTGGTGGCCAGAGCCTCGCGGCTAACCAGAGCGTGATCATCGACCTGAATTTCGTCCCCGAGTCCTCCACTTGGGCCGCTGGATTGGTGGCCCTGCCCGTCGCGGGCCTGTGGTTGCGGCGGCGGTCGGCCCGTCGGTAAGCCGCTGCCCGGCGCAGCGCCGGCTTGCTAAGTGGCCCGTTCGTCCGGGAAGCTCCCCGTCTAGTGTCACTCGACGCAAAAAAGGACTGGTTGGAGTTTGTCCAGGAGGCTTGGACCGCCCGCGAACTCATCCGCATCACGCTTGCCGGCCCCCGGGGCGCCGACAAATCGCTCCGGCAGATCACCATCCGGCCGGTCACGATCAAGGAGCAGATCCTGCTCTCGTTCGTCTACCGGCACGAGACGCGGGACGTGACCAAGAACCTGATCCCGGAGGATGCCTTCCCCCTGATCGGCGATCTCATGGGCGGGACCTTCGCCCACGGTTATCTGCAGACGCCGAAGGGAGTGACCCACCTGGATTACCCCGGCTACCGGCCCGCCCGGATCCGTTACGAGAAGCTGGTCGACAAGGCCGCGACTTCCGGGCAACCGGGCGCGCATGACCGCACCAAGCAGCGCCAGATCGAGGCCACTGTGCCCTGGTTGCAGGCGCTGGGCATCACCTCCGCCAACGGCACGCTATTCCGGGGAATGGAGGCGAAATACCGCCAGATTCACCGCTTCGTCGAACTCCTCGACCAT
The DNA here is from genome assembly GCA_044339945.1 of Kapaibacterium sp. (SeqCode). Taxonomy (GTDB): domain Bacteria; phylum Verrucomicrobiota; class Verrucomicrobiia; order Limisphaerales; family UBA9464; genus CAIWAH01. The sequence continues at coordinate 4,898 of JBIIUN010000238.1, read as the reverse complement.
TTGCTCGGCGACGTGAAGTTCACCGCCGCCGAGCCCATCCACATCGTGGACATGGGGTGCGGCAAGGGTTACCTGACCTTCGCCACCTACGAACATTTCCGCCGCGTCCATGGCGGCGAACTCCGCGTCTTTGGCATTGAGAGCCGCCCCGAACTGGTCGAGGTCACCAACCGGGTGGCCGGCCAGGTTGGCTTTCCCGGGCTGAGCTTTGTCGCCGGCACGATCGCCGAGTCGCCCGTGGAAAAGACGGATGTGCTGATCGCCCTGCACGCCTGCGACACCGCGACCGACGACGCCCTGGCCAAGGGCATTGCCGCCGGCGCCCGCCTGCTGATGGTCGCTCCCTGCTGCCACAAGCAGATCCGCCCGCAGCTCGTGCCGCCACCGGTGCTCGCCCCGGGCCTGCGCCACGGCATCCTGCTCCAGCGTGAGGCCGACTTCGTGACCGACGCCCTGCGGGCTGCCCTGCTGGAATGGGCCGGCTATGACACGCAGGTCATGGAGTTCATCGCCCCCGAGCACACCAGCAAAAACCTTCTGATCACTGCCGTGAAGCGCACGGCGCGTTACGACCGCGACGCGGCCGCCGAACGCGTCCGGGCGCTCGCCGCCTTCTACGGCATCCGGGAACAGCAGCTCGCCGCCAAGCTGGGCTTCGACCTCGCTGTGCCGGCGACGGAAAGCTGAGCCGGCGAAGGCTTGGACGCTCGACGCCCCGGCGGGCGCCTGTTTTGCTGGTCGCACACTTCATTCTGCCATGAGCGCCGAACAACGACTTGCCGAACTTCAGTTGCAACTGCCGCCCGCCCCGAAGCCCATCGCCGTCTACAAGCCGGTCGTGGTCGTCGGGAACATCGCCTACGTGTCGGGCCACGGACCGGTGCGCCTCGACGGCTCGCTGATCCAGGGCGTCGTCGGCCGCGACCTGAGCCTCGACGCCGGCAAGGCTGCCGCCCGCCAGGTCGGCCTCGCGATGCTGGCCAACCTGCGGGCGCACTTCGGCTCGTTGGATCGCATCCAACGGATCGTGAAGACGCTCGGCATGGTCAATTCCGCGCCCGACTTCTACGAGCATCCCAAGGTCATCAACGGCTTCAGTGAGCTGATGGCCGAGGTGTTCGGACCCGACCACGGCATCGGCGCCCGCAGCGCCGTGGGCATGGGCCCGCTGCCCGGCAACATCGCGGTCGAGGTGGAAGCCATCTTTGAAGTGCGGCCGGAATGATTCTGGCCACCACGCTTGTCACTGCCCGCCTGGAACTGCGCCGAAGCACGCCGGAACAGTTGCGCGTGCTCGTGGCCGGTCCTGCGGAATTCACGCGCCAGTTCGGCCTGTCGGTCGCCGACGGTTACCTCGAGTTTCCCGGGGCGTTGGAATACGCCCTGGCCAAGATCGCTGCGGCCGGCGCGGCGGCGCCGTGGTGGGCACCGTTCCTCGTGGTCCACGTGGCGGCCGGAAGTGTCATTGGCTTGGGCGGCTTCAAGGGGCCGGCGGATGCGGATGGCGTGATCGAGGTGGGTTACGGCATTGCGCCCGCGTTCCGCGGACAGGGCTTCGCCACCGAGGCCACCCAGGCGCTGGTGGACGAAGCCCGCCGCCGCATCAGCCTTGCCCGGGTCATCGCCCACACGTTGCCCGAGCACAACGCCTCGACGCGCGTGCTGGCCAAGTGCGGCTTCCATCGTGCGGCCGAACTCAACGACCCCGAGGACGGCGTCATCTGGCGCTGGGAAAGGACCCCGTGAACTGGTTTGAAGTCACCAACGTCGCCGAGATTCCGTCGCCCGCCCTGCTGCTGTTCCGCGAACGCATCGAGGCGAACCTCGCCGAGATGCTGCGGATCGCCGGTGGCCCGGAACGTCTGCGGCCGCACCTCAAGACGCACAAGCTACCAGAGCTGATCCGCCGGCAAGTCGAACTCGGGATCACGAAGTTCAAATGCGCGACCATCGCCGAGGCCGAGATGGCGGCGGCGAACGGCGCCCGCGACGTGCTGCTCGCCTACCAGCCGGTCGGGCCGCAGGTGGCGCGTTTGGTTCGCCTCGCGGAGACGCACCCTGAAGTCCGATTATCCGCACTCGTGGATCATCCCGCCGCCGTGGGTGCCCTCGCGGCCGCCAATGCCGGCCGGCCGGCCCTCGGCTTGTTTGTCGATCTCGATGTTGGGCAAGGCCGCACGGGCCTTCCGGCCGGACGCGCGGCGGCGGAACTCGCACACCTCATTGGCTACACCCCGGGTGTCCAGTTCCGCGGACTTCACGCCTATGATGGCCACTTGGGCGCGACTGATCTCGCCGAACGCTCCGCGCAATGTGACGCGGCATTTGCCCCGGTCGCTCAGTTGGCCAACCGCCTGCGGGGCGCCGGCTGTGATGTGTGGGAGATCGTTGCCGGCGGTTCACCCACCTTTCCCGTCCACGCCCGGCGAGACGACTTCGCAATCCAACTGAGCCCCGGCACCACCGTCCTGTGGGACGCCGGTTACGCGAGCCGCTTTCCCGACCTGAGCTTCCTCCCCGCCGCTGTGCTGCTCACGCGCGTGGTCAGCAAACCCACGCCCAATCGCCTGTGCCTCGACCTCGGTCACAAGGCCGTCGGCAGCGAGATGCCGCAACCGCGCGCGGTGTTCCTGAACATGCCCGACGCCACGCCGGTGATGCACAGCGAGGAACATCTCGTCGTCGAGACACCACACGCCGCCGGCATCGCCGTGGGCGACGGGTTCTACGCGTTGCCCTGGCATGTCTGCCCGACGGTGGCCTTGCACGAGGAAGTGTGGGTTGTGGAAAACCAACGGGCCTCCGCCCGCTGGACGGTGACCGCCCGCAAACGACGGCTCGAAGTGTGAAGACGGAAGCGTGCAGGTCCGGCCCTTCTTCGCTCAGCCCGATCCCGCGGGTGAGCGAACCACGGCCGGCAACGGGAGCGCGGCTCTCTGAGCCGCGTGTTGGGTTGATCCATTTGAAGAGTGATGGAAACTCGCGACTCGGAGAGTCGCGCTCCCGTCGCGCTGGACCCCGCACTCCACGCCCAGCGTCCCGCGGCACCCTTCAGTTAGTCGGCCACACGTGCTGATCCATCTTCCATGAACACTCCCTTCATCTTCGACGCGCACCTCGACCTCGCGATGAACGCGGTCGAGTGGAACCGCGACCTCACACGTTCGCTCGCCGACCTGCGCGCTGCCGAGGCGCACCTCAAGGACAAGCCCGACCGTGGGCGCGCGACGGTATCGTTGCCGGAGCTGCGCCGCGGGAACATCGGCCTGTGCGTCGCCACGCAGATTGCGAGGGTCGAACACAACGCCTGGAGTCCGGTCGCCGGCTGGCGTTCCCCCGCGCAGGCGTGGGCCATGACGCAGGCGCAGCTCGCTTGGTATCGGGGAATGGAAGAGGCCGGCGAAATGACGCCCATCCGGAACCTCGCTGAACTCGACGCCCACCTGCTGACTTGGGCTGACCCGAAACCCGAAGCTTCCAACGCGAAGCTTCCCGTGGGCTACATCCTGTCGCTTGAGGGCGCCGATTCGCTGGTCACGCTCGCGCATCTGGAACGCGCCTGGGGTTACGGCCTGCGCGCCGTCGGACCAGCCCACTACGGCCCGGGGATCTACGCCAACGGCACCAACGCCACCGGCGGCCTGAACGAGCGCGGACGCGAACTGCTTCGGGAAATGCGCCGGCTCGGGTTCATCCTCGACGCCACGCACCTGTGCGACGACGCCTTCTGGGACGCCATGAAACTCTGGGACGGCCCAGTGTGGGCGAGCCACCAGAACTGCCGCGCGCTCGTGCCACACAACCGCCAGTGGAGCGACGAACAGATCCGCGAGGTCATCGCCCGCGGCGGCGTGCTCGGCGCCGTGTTCGATGCGTGGATGATGATTCCCGGCTGGCAACGCGGCGTGACCACGCCCGAAGGCACCGGGCTGAAGATCGCGAAGATCGTCGAACACATTGACCACATCTGCCAACTGGCCGGCAACGCGGCGCACGTCGGCCTTGGTTCGGATCTCGACGGCGGTTTCGGCACCGAACAGACGCCGCAGGACCTCCAGTCCATCGCCGATCTTCAATTGGTCCTCACCGCCCTCCGGGAACGTGGCTATTCCGAAGCCGACATCCTCGGCCTCGCTCATGGCAATTTCCTCCGCTGCCTGCGGGCAGCCTGGGCGGCGAACTAGAGCGGTCCCGCGGGGAATCACCGGCGCTTGCGCCACTGGTCGAGCAGCACGGCGGCGAGGATCACCAACCCGAGCACGACCTTCTGCGTGTAGCTCTCCACGCCGGTCAGATTCATGCCGTTGTTGATCACCGCGATGATGAGGGCGCCGATCAGTGTGCCGAGCACATTGCCCTGGCCGCCGGTAAGGCTGGCGCCGCCCACCACCACGGCGGCGATGGCGTAGAGCTCGTAGCTCGTGCCGTAGGTGGGCGCCCCACTCTTGAGCTGCGACGCCATCACGATGCCGCCCAACCCGGCCAACCCGGCGCACGCCGTGTAGGCAAACAGCTTCACCCGGCCGACCGGCACGCCCGAGAGCCGCGCTGCCGCCTCATTGCCGCCGACCGCGTAGAGTTGCCGGCCCAGCACGGTGCGCGTGAGCAGGACGTGCGTCGCCGCGAAGACCAAGCCCATCAGTAGGACCGCGTGCGGCAGGCCGACCCAGCCGGTGCCGCGGCCGAGCCAGGTGGCGAGTTCGGGCAACTCGTAGATGGATTGGCCCTGCGCGAGGATGAAGGCGAGTCCGCTCGCCGCCTGCATGACCGCCAGCGTCGCGATGAACGGCGGCAGGTTGAATCGCACGATCACGCCGCCCGAAGCCGCGCCGGTTGCCCCCACCAGCAGCAACCCGGCGAACGCCGCCAGCAGGAGTCCGCCGGGCCCGGCGTTGGCG
>JBIIUN010000237.1:0-7561 GCA_044339945.1 Kapaibacterium sp. (SeqCode) | reverse complement strand
GCCATCACCGCGAGGTCACGACAGGTGACGGAGATGGAACATTGGCGGAAATAGAGGTCGAGCGGGTCCTCGGGATCGCCGGTGAGCACGTCGAAGTTCCGGAGCAGGTGCGCGATGGCGCGGTTGCGGTGGCCGGTGTCCCGTTCGGAGCGGTAAACGGCGTCGTCGAGCGACAGTTCGCGGCCGGCAAATTCACCGATCAGCTCCAGCAGCCGGGCCTGGCGTTCCTCGGCGGACTTTCCGGGCACAAGTCCCGTCGTGGCGATGGCGCCGGCATTGATCATCGGGTTCAGCGGGCGCCCGGTCTTGGGGTCGAGGCTGATGGAGTTGAACGCCTCGCCCGAGGGCTCGACCCCGACCTTCGACAGCACCGTTTTCAGCCCGGCGGCCTCCAGCGCGAGGCCATACACCAAAGGCTTGGAGATGGATTGGATCGTGAACTCCTGCCGGCTGTCCCCCACCTCGTAGACTTGGCCGTCCACCGTGGCCACGGCGATTCCGAACCACCCCGGCCGGGCTCGGCCCAACTCGGGAATGTAGGTCGCCACCTGCCCGTCCTCGAGGCGCGCGAACTTGTCGTGGAGATGCTGGAGATACTGCTCGATCGGCGAATGGCTGACGGTCATCGGCATGGCAAAACGAAAGCGGGCGACACCTTCACCGGCGAGGCGTTTTCGGCCTTATTGTCCGCCGGTGGTTCCGGGCAAATCATCCTTGCGGGGCGAGGTATGGCGAGCGCGCGAAGCATGAGAATCTTTCCGCGCGGAATTCAAATGCCAAAGAATTGCTCATTCATGAAGCCACCGGTCGGCCCGGGAAATCCGGTTGAATCCCGAGGCAGGCTCGCGTCGTCTTGCGTCCGCTTCTTCACCATGAATTTCTCCCCCGCCTTGTCCGTGTCGTGTCGCTGGAAAGCCTTTCGCCGGCGGCTTGCCCTGCATTGCTTCGCCGCGTTGGCCGGCCTTTCCCTGACGGCCGCCCCGACGGACAACGTCTACCGCCTCGGCCCCGATTCCCTGCCCCAGGAAGGCGTGCCCCAAGGCAAGGTCATCGGGCCGCTGACGCTGCCGAGCCGCGTGTTCACGAACACGACCCGCCACTACTGGGTTTACGTGCCGGCCCAATACGACCCCAAGACGCCGGCCGCCCTGATGATCTTCCAGGATGGCCACGCGTTCGTGAATACCAACGGCGACTACCGGATCCCGTTCGTGTTCGACAACCTGATCCACCGTCGCGAGATGCCGGTGACGCTCGGTGTGTTCATCAACCCGGGACACACGCCGGAACAGAAGGAATCGTCCTCCGCCGACTGGGGCGACCGCATCAACAACCGGCCGACCGAATACAACGAGCTCAACGACAATTACGCCAAATTGATTGTCGACGAGCTGCTGCCCGCGCTGAAGCGGGACTACAACCTCTCCGACAACCCCGAGGACCGGGCCATTGCGGGTGCCAGTTCCGGCGCCATCTGCGCCTGGACCGTGGCGTGGCACCGGCCGGACCAGTTCCGGAAGGTCATCAGCACCATCGGCAGCTTCACCAACATTCGCGGCGGCCACCGCTACCCGGAGATGGTCCGGCAGACCGACCGGAAACCCATCCGCATCTTCCTGCAGGACGGCCTGAACGACAATCGCGGGAAACGGCGCGACGGCACCTACGATCCCCAGTGGGACTGGCACACCCAGAACCGGCTCATGGTCGAGGCGCTCACCGCCAGGGGTTACGACGTGAACTACTGCTGGGGCATAGGCACGCACTCCAACAAACAGGGCGGCGCGATGATGCCGGAGATGCTGCGCTGGCTCTGGCGCGATTATCCGCGGCCGGACAATCCCCAGGACGAAGGCAACCGCGGCCTCCGAGGACCGATCACGGCCGCCCCAGAGAAACCGTAAGCGCCGCGGCCGGGAAGACCGGGAAACAAAAAGCCCGGCCAAGCGGCCGGGCTTTTCCTTGGGGTAAACTGACGCTCAGGCGCGACGCGAACGACGCCAGAGGGCGAAACCGATCAGGGCCGACGCGGCAACCGCGGCGTATTCCTCAGGTTCGGGCACCGCGGTGACGCTCACGTTGTCGAACACGGCAAAACTGGTCGCCGGGTCGGCCAAACTCCCGGAGAACGGATCTTGGTAACCAATGAAAACGCTACCGCTGGTGGGACCCGTATTGGCCACGTTGAAGACTTCAGTCCCGTTCATGGTCATCCGGACGTTGCCACCGGTCTCCTCGACCGCGACCCGCACCCATTGGTTTCCGGGGGTGCCCAAGATGCCACCGTCATTCGGGAACAGTGCGGGGAACGGCGCTTCGTTGTTGTCCAACCGCGCCCCAGTCGGAACCGAATTCCCGATGTAATTCACCACGTCCCGGGAGTTGGCCGTCGAGCTCGTTGCGCCGTATCCCCCCTCAGTGGCGAGGTGATACCAGACACCATCCGCGCTGGTCTGGGTGGCGCCGGTCCGGCTATTCACGCCGGCTCCATCGGTGTTGATGCCAAACACCGCCTGCTCGGTGGTCGCGGTGGCGCCGGCAAAGCCCAGCCACATGTCGAACGCGAACCTGATTTCCTGGGCAAACGAGATCGCCACCCCACCCGAGGCCGCCGTCAGGTTGATTCCGTTGATCGCTCCGCTCGTCGCCGGACTGGGCGGCTTGTTGGCCTGGATGAAGACGCCCCGGGTCGCCGCGGCGCCCCCCGGCGTGGACGGCGCCTCGGGGATGGATTTGGTCGAGTAGTCATAGCCGAACGTGATCACGTCCGTGGAGCCGGCAACTTGGGTCAGCAGGAAATTGCTGCTGGAGCCGGCGGTATCGAAGGTTTCGCTGAACAGCGACGCGGAGGCGGACGAAGCCGTCAGCGCTGCCGCCACGGCGGAGAAAAATGCGGAGCTTTTCATGGGAGGTTAAGGAACCGGTTTTGTTCCGGACGGGGTAGGGTCTACGCCTGCCACCACAGCCTCCGCAAGCGGTTTTTCGAACTGAGCCGCCCCGGGGCCGCATTTCCGCTCATGCTTGTCCCCGGCTCAATGAAACGGGCTCGGCGTGCCCCTTGGGCGGGCTCACCCAAAAGCGAGCCCCGCGGGCGAACCCTTTGCCTCAGGCCGGCTTTGCCGATGGCCAGCCGTGATGCAAATACGCGACCAACAGGTCCGCCTCATCGTAGAGCTCAAAACGGTGGCGCACGTCGGCTTCGGCCAGCGCGGCGGAAACCCGGGTGGCTTCCTTCGTCAGGGTGGCCAGGTCCGGCCCATCGGCATCAATCGTCGGGTCGCCGTCCGTGCTCCCGAAGTCCTGGAACACAAAGTGGGAACAGCCGCCCAAGCGGACCGAGTGGTGGCCAACGGTAACTGGCAGGCCGGCGGCGCGCAGCAGCTCCGCCAAGGCGTCCCGGGTTGGCCACGGTGCCAGTTCGCCGCACAGCCGGATCGTGTTGCTCATGCGGCCTGAGCCTGTCGCGAACCGCGGGCCGCGGAAGGCAAAAAGTGGCGACAGCTGCGCTGCCGCCGGAACAGGCTCGGGCACCAACCCCGTGGATCATCGCGACGGTTGTCCCGATTTCGTCCGGCGGCGGGGATGCCCCGTTGAAACCGCATCGCTGTTATGGAAGACCGCCAACTGCTCGCCGACTACGCCCGCACCGGCTCGGAGGCCGCGTTCGCCCAACTGGTCGAACGCCATCTCGGGCTCGTCCACACCGCCGCCCGCCGGCAGGTGCAGGATGACGCCCTGGCCGCCGACGTGGCGCAGGCGGTCTTCCTGCTGCTGGCGCGCAAGGCCGGTTCCCTCGGCGGCAACATCGTGCTGTCTGGCTGGCTCTTCCGCACCACCCGGTTCGTCGCGGCCCGCGCCCAGCGGGCCGAAGGCCGGCGGCAGCGACGCGAACAGGAAGCCCTCGCCATGCAGGAACTCCACACACCCGATCCCCATTGGAACCGGCTCGCCCCCGAACTCGACGAAGCCTTGGCCGGCCTCGCCGAAGCGGACCGCAACGCCCTGCTGCTGCGTTTCGCCGAAGGCCGTAACCACCGCGAAGTCGGCGTTGCCCTCGGCCTCACCGAAGAGGCGGCCAAGAAGCGAGTCAACCGCGCCCTCGACAAGCTTCGCGGCGTGCTGGCGGGCAAGGGCGTCACCCTGACCGTCGTCCTGCTCGCCGGGTTGCTCACGGATCGCCTCAGTGCGGCGCCGCCGGCCGGGCTTGCGGCGAGCATCGCCCACGGGGTGGCCACGGGAATCGCGCCTGCGGGTATGACGGCGGGACTCGTGCAGCAGACCGTCTCCGCGTGGCGCTGGGCCAAGGTGAAGTTCGCCGCCGCCGCCTGCGTGGGCGCGGTGGCGCTGGTGGGAGTGGTGTTCCGGGGAGATTTGCCGGGCCTTGGTCGGCCGGATTCGGCCGCACCGACCGCCACCGCAGCGACCGAGGTTGCTGCCCCGATGGCTCCCGCCGCCGCACACCAACCCGGCATTCCTCCGCGGCTCAACGGCACGGAGACGTTCCGCCTCCACGTCATCGCGGCGGACACCGGCCAACCGCTGCCCGGCGCCAAGGTGCTCCTGAACTTCGTCGCCAACGGCGAATGGTTCGCCCCCGAAGACCGCGAGACCGACGGGGAAGGCGTCTGCGTGATCCCGCTGCCGCGGAACGTTGGGAGGGCTGGTTGTCGGCGCGCATTTTCCCGGCTACGAGAACCGCTCTTTCGGGTGGATTTCGAGGTGGCAACACCCGCTCCCCGACGCCTACACGCTCAAACTGGGCCGCGCGGAAACGGTCGGTGGACTTGTGGTGGATGAGTTGCGAAAGCCGCTTGCCGGCGTGTCGGTGTGGCTGAGTTACCAGGTTAGCGAAACCGAGATTAGCGAACCGGACGAGGATCGCGAGCAGCTGGGCTTCATGCGGCGTTTCCGGCTGGGAGCGACCGACGCGGATGGCCGCTGGCTGTGTTCCACGATTCCATCAACACAGGAACGCTACGCGTTCGAGTTCGAGCATCCGGATTTCGTGAAGAACGATTCGGTCAAGGTCGGCCGGGACGTCCATTCGTCCGTTGACGGGGACCTGCGGGCGCGACTGCGGGCGCGCACTCTGGTTACTGTCATGCAAGCCGGGGCCATCGCCTTTGGGCAGGTGGTGAGCGGCGCCGGCGAGCCGGTGGCCGGGGCGAGGATCTCCCGATCCTGGCATGAACTGCTGGCCACCTCGGACGCGGAAGGACACTTCTCGGTCGGTTCATTGCCGCGGGGCGAAATCAGCCTCACCGCCACCGCCGATGGGTTTGCGCCGAAACAATTTCAAGCCGCCGCCGGCGGCGGCGCGACGCGCGTGCAACTGGACCCGGGCGGTGTGCTTAGGGTGCGGATTGAGGACACGAACGGCTTGCCCATTGCCGGTGCCCGGCTGGTGCTAAACGACGGATTCGCCGCGGGCGCCCTGGGCTGGGACGACCAGACCGGTGAAGACGGCCGAATCGAATGGCGCAGTGCCCCGCCGAAGGCATCCCTGGATATCGGCATTTCCGCCGAAGGCTATCTGTCTTTTCCGCACAACCTGCTCCGGGTGGACGAGCCGGAGCGGACCATCCGACTGCTCCCCGCGACGGTGGTCGAGGGAACCGTCACGGATGCGGTCACCGGCACGCTGGTTCCCCGATTCAAGGCCATTCCCGGGCGAACGGTTTCGGACGAACAGGCGGCGATACTCGACCGCAGCGACCTTCGTTACTCGACCAACGGCCAGTTCCGGCTGCAGGTTGACTACGGCGTCCCGGCCGTCCGCATCGAGGCGGACGGCTACGACCCGGAAACGGCAATGCCCCGGCTGAACCCGGAAGGTCGGTTGCAGTGTGATTTCCAACTGTTTCGCGCAGGCACCCGCCCCGGCATCCGCGGCGAGGTCTTCAATCCGGACGGAACTCCGGCAGCCAATGTCCAGATCGCCCTCGGGACTTTTGAAAGAGGGGTCATGCTCAAGCGTGGCGTATTTCACCGCAATACCTGGGCCACCGCCCGAACGGATGGGCGCGGCCGGTTTGCCGTTGCTGCGGAACCCGCGGCGCATACGGCCTATGCCGTGGACAGCCGCGGCTTTGGAAGTGCGCTGGTTTCCAGCAACGCGGTCGTGCGGATTCATATGACGACCTTGGGCAACCTCGAAGGTCAGGTTCTCCACAATGGGAAGCCCAAGCCTCATGCCACCCTCGTGCTGAGGAACCCGGCATCCGGTCAATACCCGGGTGCCCTGGAACTGGACTGGGGTGCATTCAAGTTCCAAGCCGACGGCACCGGTCGTTTCCGTCTGGATCAGGTTCCTGCGGGCGACTTGCTGCTCAGCCTCGTCGGCGCACGGGGAATGTCCTTCACCGAAACGCGGCTGGTCACCGTCCTGCCCGGGGTCGTAACCCGGGTCAATGTGGGCGAGGTGGACCCGGAAGGCCGCATGGTCGTCGGTCGGCTCAGGCCCTCGGACACCGTGCCGGTCAGCGATTGGCGACAGCATGTCACCGCCGGTTTCCTTCGGCTCGCCACCCCGGTCGTTACCCCACCTGAGGGAATGAGTGAAACGGAGCGCCGCTGGTGGCTGGTGAACTGGCACCACTCCGGACAGGCGGCGGAACTGCTGCGGAAAGGCCGTAGCTACAACTTGGAGGTTGCCGCCGACGGGCATCTCTCAGCTCGGGGAGTCAGACCGGGCGAGTATTCCCTGTTGATCTCCGCTTCCCCCAAGGAAGTGATCGGCAAGGATCTCGGAACCCAGCTCTCCGCCCCGTGGGGCGGCCACGTGTCCACCGAAGTAACCATTCCCCCGCCGAATCCCGCGTCGCCGAGCGCGCCCCATGACCTCGGTGAGATCGAACTGACCATCCGGCGCCGCAACCAATGAACGCAGTGGTTCGGAGCGCGGACGCCTTCGTCCGCCAGTCCTCCGCGCGGGTCGCAAACCGTTCCCCCGCCTTCGCCGGGGCGCCGAACCGTGAGCCCGCAGTTGGCCAAGCCCGGTTCGCCGGGCGGGAACAATCGAGGCCCGTCATCGCATCGTCACCACCGCCCCAAGCTGCCGGCTTGACGGCGGCGGGGCGGAAGCAGCACTCCATGGGGCAGCCGGGACGGCGCTGGTCAGCGCTGACGCCGGTTCCGGCCCCAACCAAAACCGCCCTCCAAGTCCTGATCCATGAACGGCTACGATCCCAACTTCCTCGGCGTGCCCTTGCCCCTCCCCGTGTTCCTCCCCGACCGCACCGCCGATGTGCTGCGGTCGCCCAACCTGGTGGACGGCCTGCTCGCCGATTACCCGAACTACGCCGTGGTCACGGACAAGCGTCGTCGCTCGCCGGTGTTCGCGGTGCTGCACATCGACCAGCAGCTGCACAAGAGCACCCCCCGCTCCGACAACTGGAAAATTGACACCCGGGTGGGCGCGGAGAACCAGCTGGACAACGCCTACTACGCCGACAACCCGTGGGACCGCGGCCACATGGCCCGCCGCGACAGCGCCGCCTGGGGCCCGACGCAGCGCGAGGCCCAGAAGGCCTCCGACGAGACCTTCTACTACACCAACGCG
>JBIIUN010000236.1:0-7577 GCA_044339945.1 Kapaibacterium sp. (SeqCode) | reverse complement strand
GGCCGACCCGTATCTCGAACAGGCGCGCGCCGAAGTGCCCGCCTTTGCCGAGCGCTTTTTTGCGGTGCCGCACTTTGCCGATACCGAGAAGTTCCGGCCAGCGACACCCGAGCAGAAGGTGACCGCCCGCGCGGAACTGGGACTCCCCGCGGAGGCGTTGGTCATTGCCACGCTCGGGCCCATCGGGTCCGTGAGTGGCAAGCGGCTGGACTTCCTCGCCGCCGAAATCGCGGCCTGTCCCGGTGCGGTGTTGGCCCATGGCGGGGGCGTGGAAGACGGTGCCGAGGCCGTTCGCTCGCAGGTCCGGGAGGCCCTAGGTGAACGCGCCCGGCTCCTGGGCTCGTTGGACCGTCCGCGCGTGGTCCGGCTCTTCCAGGCTGCCGATGCCTACTCGCTTGGGTCGTTGGCGGAGCCCTTCTCCATCGCCATCCTCGAAGCGATGGCCAGCGGCCTGCCGGTGGTGCATCACCACGACGCCGTGATGCGGTGGCAGACCGGCGCCGGCGGGTTCGCGGTGGACATGGAGCGGCCGGGCGCCGCCGCGGCCGCGTTTGCGCGTCTGCGGGGCGAGCCGGCATTCCACCGCCAGTTGTCGGGACAGTCCCGCCGCGAGGCAGAGCAACGCTACACCCCGGACAAGGTCTGCGCCCAACTGGGCACGGCGTTGGCGCAAGTCCGGGTCCGACGATAAGGAGGCCGGGTGAACGTCGCTTTCCTCAACGAGAACACGCTGGGACACACGAGCTACCTGCCGCGGTTCGCCGAGGCGCTGCGCGCCCGCCCCGAACTCGGCGTCGTCCCCCACGTGATTGACGTGCTGCCGCTGCCGCCGCACCTGCGAAGACTGGGGGACACCTCCATCCGCGGCCTACGCAAGGTGGGCTTGGATTTCCAAGGCACCCGCTGGCGGCTCGCCATCAGCCGGCATGCCCGGGAACAGTTGGAGGCCCTGCGCCGCCAGATCGATGTCGATGCCGTCGTGGTGAATACGCAGAGCGCCGGCCTTGCGCTGGGTGACCTTCCTGAAACGGTGCCGACCTTCGTGGCCCTGGACGCCACGTTTCGGCAACTCGCGGATTCGCCCTGGTTCGCGTTGAACCGGATAGGTCGCTGGCTGCAACCGCTGACCTTGCGGAGTCTGCTTCGGCGCGAGCGGGAACTCTTTGCGCGAGCCACGCGTTTGCTGCCGTGGTCCGAGCTCGCCGCCAGTTCGCTCCGGACCGAATACTGCGTCACGACTGCTCGGATCACCGTGTTGCCGCCATCGATGAAGTCACCGCCGCGACGGACACGGCGCGCCTTGCCAGCCCGGCCCCAGATCCTGTTTCTGGGCGGTGATTTCCGTCGCAAGGGCGGGCCGTTGCTCCTGGAAACCTTCCGGCGACACTTTTCCGGACGCGCGGAGTTGCACGTCATCACCCAGTCCGAAGTGCCCGCCGAGTCCGGGGTTTTTGTCCACCGGGGAGTCCAAGCGGGTTCGCCCGAGTGGCTGGCCCGATGGGAGCAAGCCGACCTGTTCGTGTTCCCCTCCCGCTTGGAGACCTTCGGGATTGTCCTGCTGGAAGCCTTGGCCTTCGAGGTGCCGATCATTGCCTCCGTCGCCGGTGCGGCCCGGTCCATCTTGGGCGACGGTCAGTTTGGGCGCCTGTTGGAGTCGTTGGACGAAGACTCCCTGAGAACGGCGATCGAAGAGTTCCTCCGCAGCCCGGCAACCGCCACCGCAAGGGCCACGGAAGGCCGGCAGTCATTCGAGGAGCGGTTCGATCTGGAGCGCAACACCGAGCGGCTCGCGGCACTGCTCCACGGCGCATCGGGCAAGCGCTGACTAGGCGACTTCCTCGCCCAGTTCGACATTCCAGTAGGCGACGTCGAGGAAATGCTTCCAGGAATCGTGGACCGGCGAGCCGAGCGTGACGTGGACGAACGGACGCCACTTGGGCCGCTTGGGCTTGCGAACCAAACGCAGTCCCGCCTCCGCCGGTGAGTGATTGGCCTTGCGGGTGTTACACGGGATGCACGAGCAGACGATGTTTTCCCAACTGGTCGGCCCCCCGCGGTCGCGCGGGATCACGTGGTCGAGGTTGAGGTCCTTGCGATCAAAGACCCGACCGCAGTATTGGCAGGTGTTCTTGTCGCGCTCGAAGATGTTGTGCCGGGTGAACTTGACCTCCTTCTTCGGCAGGCGGTCGAAGACCATGAGGAGGATCACGCGGGGCACCCGGATCTTGAAGGAAATGGTGCCGACCGTTTCGTCGCCGTGGGCCAGGGCGTCGGACAGGTCCCGCCACTGCTGGAAACTGTAGGTCTGGAAATCCCCTTCGTCGTCGCCGAAGACGACTTGGGCATGACCTTCGAAGAGGAGGGTGAGGGCGCGACGGACGGAGCAGACATTGACCGCCTGCCAGAGGCGGTTGAGCACGAGCACCGGTTGGTTCAGAGCGAGGCTCATAACGCAGTTGCGCGTAATTGCTGCGGGGCAGTAACCGACCTTCAAAGCGAAGTCAACGGCCGGGCACGTTGGGACCGGCAACGAAGCGGTTACGGCGCCGCGGCACCGCGGCCAAAACAAAAGCCGCCGGAAGGGCGGCTCGGAATCTCGCGGAGGACCGTGTCGGCCCTATTGCCCGGTGCTGTTGACCCCGGAGAAGGCGATGACCAAGAACACAATGATGGCGATCACCAGCACCGCTCCGACCGCGAGGAAGATCTTGTTGACGTTGTTGTTCTTCTTCGCGAACGCCGAATTCTTCGACATCACCACGGTCTGACCCGCGCCGCCGCCGTCACCGAGCTTCACGGCCGGCCGGGCCACCGCGGTATCCTGGCGTTTGCCGGTTTCGTAGCGCAGCTCGATCTGGCCGAGGCGCAAGACCTGACCGGGACGAAGGGTGACTTCCTTCTCGGGCGCCAGTTGGCTTTCGTTCACGAAGGAGCCGTTGGTCGAGCCCAAATCCTTGACCACGATGTCGTCGCCCTTGGCGTGGACTTCGCAGTGATGGCTGGAAACGCTGGGCTCCGGGATGACGAACTTGTTGTCATCGACGCGACCGATCGTCGCCTTGTCGGCGGTGATCTCAAACGCGCGGTCACTGAAGCCCGCGGTGATGACAACTAATTTAGGCATAAGGCAGGGCGCGCTGTGTTTACCGGTTGCGGCAAAGGTTGGTCAAACGGTTTCCCCTTCCGACAACTGTATCCCCATGCTGATACAGCGGCATTTTCTGGGGTTTTCCTACATTTCTGCCCCAAGCCGGTGACGGTTTTTCCAGAGTTCCCGGGGCCGGAAGATGCCGGCCGGCGTGATGATGCCCGTGATGAGTTCCGCCGGGGTGACATCGAAACCGGGATTTCGCGCTGGGCTGCCGGGGTTGGCGGTCCGCACGTAGGCGCGCTTGCCCGACGGCGAAGCCGCGAGCGCGCCCCAGGCCCCCACCACTTCGTCCGCGGCGCGTTCCTCGATGGGAATGTCGAGGCCACGGCGGGTTTCCCAATCCAGCGTCGACAGCGGGATGGCCACGTAGAACGGAAGTTGGTGGCGGGCCGCGAGCACGGCCTTCGTGTAGGTGCCAATCTTGTTCGCCACTTCGCCCGTCCGCCCGAGGACGCGGTCGGCACCCACGATGACCACGTCGATCTCGCCACGCTGCATCAGGTGACCCGCCGCATTGTCGGCGATCACGGAGTGAGGCACGCCGGCCTGAGCCAATTCCCAGGCGGTCAGCGACGCGCCTTGGCAGCGCGGGCGGGTCTCGTCGCAGAAGACATGCAGTTTCCGGCCCGCGGCGTGGGCGGCGTAGATCGGCGCGGTGGCGCTGCCGATGTCAACGAACGCGAGCCTGCCGGCATTGCAATGGGTGAGGACGCGGCAACCGGAGCGAAACAGCTTCAGCCCGTGCCGCCCAATGGCGGCACAATGCGCGACATCCTCGTCGGCGAACCGTTCCGCAGCGTCGAGGGCGAGCGCCTGCTGAAGGACCACGGAATCGCCCGTCGCCATCGCCGCCAACACGGCGTCCAGCGCATTGACCGGGTCCACCGCGGTCGGCCGGGCATCGGCCAGGGTGCGGTAAACCAATTCCAAGTGGCCGGCGAACTTGGCGAGGTCCCGCCCCCGGAAAGCCCGGGCACCTTGCGCGAGGCCGTAGGCGGCCGTCGCCCCGATGGCCCCGGCTCCTCGGACCACCATGTCGCGGATTGCCGTGGCGGTTTCCGCGTAGGTGCGGGTGGCGACCACCCGGAATTCATGCGGCAACAGTCGCTGCTCGATCAGTTGGACCGCGTTTTGGCGAGCGCCAAACCGGACCGTGCGGATCGTTTTCGGGTCTCCGGCGTTGTTCATGGCGTTTCCGATAGCCGGATTTGCCGCCGGAGTTCAACCCGCCGTTCCGCGTTCATCTGGAACAGCCAGACGGTGGCGCGTCCCACCGGTGTCAGCCCAACGATACGGTCTTCCCTGAGGGCAAAATGCTCCGACCACCGCTGACTCCGGGGACTGAAGAGATTCACGATGCCGGTGCCGTCCGGGTCCACGCCCGAAAGGTTGGTTCCCTTGTGCAGATTGCAACGGCTGCAACACCATGCCCGGTTCTGCTCGTCGTCCGGACCGCCGTGCTGTCGCGGGCGCACATGGTCGCAGTGAAACGGATCCTCCGGCGTCGCCCAGTCCGGTAGACGGCAGTATTCGCACACCCCACCGGCGCGCATTCGGACCTGATCTCGCGGCGTCTCAGCCATCAGCGCAGCCGGCTGCGGGCCCGCAGGCGAAGCGTGGCGATGAAATCACCGGCCTCCACCAAGGTGCGGTATTCCTCCACCTCTGCCGGGGTCAGAGTTCCGGCCGAGGATCTTTCTCCGAGTTCCCCAAGGCGGCGGCGCACTTCGGGATCGGCGGGCAGCTCCGCCAATCGCCGCGACGTCTCCGGGGTAAAGCACTCCGCCACGGAATCCAGCATCCGTTCCAGCGCGGAACCTGCGAGGGTGGTCGCCATGTCCGGAGCCTACGGTGCGGGAGGGCTTTGACAACGGGGGGTTTCGCGGAAGTCACGCGTGGCCACCAATTCATTCGGTAACAGACGCTGTTCGTTCAGCAGGATTGCGTTCCGCGCGGTCGTCGAAATGGACGCACTATCAGTCCCGTTGGAATTGGTGCAACCTGACGATAAGTGCACCAACACTTAACTGGCAATGGAGTCAATCGCTTCAACGGTCTCTGCCCACTTCAATGTCCAGATACTTACCGTCCCCGCCAGACTTGTCGCGCAACCGCAAAACAAATGTCCAATAACCAGGGCTCTGCACAAATCTCTCCGCCCTATCAACGTAGACGTATGAAATCCGGTTCGGTCGGTCAGGAATGCGAAGGGATATCTCGGTCCATTGGTGGTCACCAGGCAACAAGGTGAAGTCGCCGCGCGTCGGCACCCGCGCTGCCTCTTGGTATTCCGTCAGTCCGCCTGCTTCGACGTCACCGAAGAGATTCTTTTGAAATACGACACCGAGAACCTTACTCCCGGTTTGGTTCTGAATTCGGAGGTATGCCGGACTCTCTGGATTCTGCGGAAGATGGGCAGGCTTCGGATGCTGGCACCCCGAAGTAGCCAGACAAATGGCTATGGCAACGGCAACTCGCATCGGCTTGAAACCTAGGTGCTAACCTCAGCTACCCCGCCGCAACACCAACTCCCGGAACTCATCGAACAGGGGCGTCGAGTCGTGCGGCCCGGGCGAGGCCTCGGGATGATACTGCACGCAGAAGATCGGCTTCGTCTTGTGCCGCAGTCCCTCGACCGTCTGGTCGTTTAGGTTGATGCGGTTCACGGCCACGTCCGAGGGCAGCGAAGTCGCATCCACGGCAAACCCATGGTTCTGCGAGGTGATTTCCACCCGGCCCGACTCGAAATCCTTCACCGGCTGGTTGCCGCCGCGGTGGCCGAACTTGAGCTTGAACGTCTTGCCGCCGAAGGCCTGCCCGAGAATCTGGTGGCCGAGGCAAATGCCGAAGATGGGAATGCCCGTGTCCACGAGCGTCTTCACCTCGCGCACGATGCCGCCCAGGGCCGCGGGATCGCCGGGGCCGTTGGAGAGGAACACGCCGGCCGGCTTGTATTTCAGCACGTCGGCCGCGGAGGTATGCGCGGGCACCACCTGCACCTGGAAGCCCTTTTGCCGAAGCCGGCGCAGGATGTTGTATTTCATCCCGAAATCGTAGGCGACGATCGGCACATCCGCGGCCGGCAACGGCTTGCGGACCTGCCGGGGATTGGCGGGCAGGTTCTGCTGGGTGATGTCGAAGGCAGCCGAGTCCTGGTCCTTCGGGTCCCAGAGGAAGGCTTCCTTGTGGGTGACTTCGCTCACGTAGTCGCGGCCGGCCATGCCACCCCAGGCGCGGGCCTGGGCGAGGGCTTCCTCGACGGTGATTCCCGCCGTCGAGATGCAGCCGGTCAGCGCGCCACGCACGCGGAGCTTCTTGGTCAGCGCCCGGGTATCGATGCCCTGGATGCCGGGGATGCCGTGCTTCACAAGGTATTCGTGCAACGTGTGGTCGGCGCGCCAATTGGAGACGACGGGGGAAAGTTCGCGGATCACGAAGCCGGCGACGTGCGGCGCCCACGACTCGACGTCCTGCGAATTGACGCCGTAGTTCCCGATGAGCGGATACGTCATGGTGACGATCTGCCCCTTGTAGGATGGATCGGTGAGGATCTCCTGGTAGCCGGTCATCGACGTGTTGAAGCACACTTCGCCGGGAACCGTGGCGGCGGCGCCAAAGCCCTGACCGTGGAAAACCGAGCCGTCTTCGAGAACGAGAATTGCCGTCATCGTGGAATGCCCGGCGAACCTGTTTCTACCGGAGCGCGCGGAGTGTGCGAACCGGCCGGCCCGGCGCAACAGGAATGACGGGCTTTCCGGCGGACGGCTTACCCGCCGACGATCAACCGGGCCGGAACGGCAGCGCCTGAACCGTCGCGGTCGCCGGCTGACCGGCATTTTCAAACGAAACTTCCGTTCCCGGCTGGTTGCATTCCTTGCGGACGTAGCCCAGCGCGAGGTTCGCCCCCAGCGCCGGCGACCAAAGCGCATTCACGATCTGGCCCACTTCCCGACCGTCCCGGAACAGCTTGGTGCCTTTCCGCGGAAGTTCGGTGATTCCCGCCGGCAACCGCAGCCCGCGCAGGGCTTTCGTGACGGAACCGTAGGTGCGCACCCGGGCGATGGTTTCCTGGCCGGTGTAGCAGCCCTTGGAATAGCTGATTGCGTCGCGGTCCAGGCCGGCCTCGGGCGGCAGATTGGTTTCGTCCATTTCCACGCCGAACCGCGGCACCCCGGCCTCGAACCGCGCCCATTCCAAGGCCGTGAATCCGGCCACTTGCCCCCCGCAATCCCGGGCAGCGGCCACCAACTTGTCGAACACCGCGCCCAGGGCGTCGGCCGGCACGAACAGGTCCACGCCGGGGAACCCGGCGCGGGAGCGGTTCATCGCATACAGGTCGCCCAGGGTCGGATCGCTGGCGGACACGAAGGCGAGGGCATCCGCGGGCAGCGGCGCGAACAGCTCCAGGCGGGCCAAAACCTCGGCC
>JBIIUN010000235.1:0-7589 GCA_044339945.1 Kapaibacterium sp. (SeqCode) | reverse complement strand
GCCGGTGTTCGCGGTGCTGCACATCGACCAGCAGCTGCACAAGAGCACCCCCCGCTCCGACAACTGGAAAATTGACACCCGGGTGGGCGCGGAGAACCAGCTGGACAACGCCTACTACGCCGACAATCCGTGGGACCGAGGCCACATGGCCCGCCGCGACAGCGCCGCCTGGGGCCCGACGCAGCGCGAGGCCCAGAAGGCCTCCGACGAGACCTTCTACTACACCAACGCGACGCTCCAGCACGAGAACGTGAACCAAGACGAGTGGCTCGCCCTGGAGGAATGGGTTCTGGATCTGGACCTGACCAAGAACGGGCGCCTCACCGTCTTTGCCGGCCCGATTTACGGCGACTTTGTCCGCACCATCCGCCCCGCCGGCCGGCCGCAGGCGGACGTGCCGTCGGCCTTCTTCAAGGTGGTCTGCTTCGTGAACAAGGCCACCGACGCGCTCGACGTGCGGGCGTTCATCGTCCTGCAGGACGAGGCCTCCCTCCGCGACAAACAGGGGCGCAAGGCCTTCAACTTCCAGAACTACCAGGTGACCATCCGCGAGATCGAGCAGCAGACCGGGCTGGATTTCCCGGACGAAGTCTATGAGCGCAACCCGCTCTTCTTCCACCCCAACGAAGCGGCCGCCCGACGCCTGAACATTCCCTCGTTCCCGGAGCGCATCGACGTGAACGGCCCCGCCGACCTCGTGGGCGCGAATACCCGCCGCGTCGCGGTCGCCGACGACGACATCGAGGTCTATCTCGCCGCCGCGATGGTGCGCCCCAAGGGCGGCGGGACCGCCGGCGAGTGGGTGTCCATCCTCAACCTCGAGCCTGTTCCGGTGGACTTGAAGGGCTGGCGGCTCGTGGACAAACGGGGGCAGGCGAAGGTGCTGGGCGGCGTGCTCCAGCCGGGCGAATCCAAGGTGTTCAAGGGCTCCGCCGGTCTCGCACCGGTGCAACTGCCGGACACCGGCGGCTTGCTGACGCTGCTGCACAAGGACGGTCGCCGGGTGGATCGCGTGGACTACACGGCGCAGGACGTGAAAAAGGCGTCGGCCAACGGGCGCAATCTGCCGGTCAATTTCGCCACCTACCGTCAGGTTTGAGCCGGAACGAGGCCGGTGATGGGATCCTTTCGCCGCTGCCGGGGCTTCCTCGCCTGCCGCCCATCATCCACAGCCCACACCGTGGCCTACGGGCGCCGCTCCGCTACCGATCGGGGCACTGAGGTTGCTTCGATTTCTCGGAGAGAGCGGGAGGGTCAGGGAGGGGAGTCTATGCCCACGGTTGGGACGACCCGGATTGGGCGGGCACCAAGCCGGGCCCACAGCGCAAAGCGCACTGGACCAACGGAGCACCCTCCCGGAATCTCCGCGGGTGCTCCCGGTGCGAATCAACTCAGTGATGTGGAATGCCCGCCGCCCGTGGTGGGTGGGCGCCGGTTGGCTGCTCGCGGGTGCGGTGACGTTGGGCGCGGAGTCGGCCGGCTTTCGGCGCCTCAGCTTCGGAGGCGTCACGAACGCCGTGCCGCCGGCCCGCTACCTGACCAACCAGATCTACCTCAACGGCTCCGGCATCAGCCTCGCCGACTGGAACCGCGATGGCCGGCCCGATGTCTTCGTGGGTGGACTGGCCGGGGCGAGCCGGCTCTACACGAACGCCGGGGCGCTCCGCCTTGCCGACGCGACCACGACCCTCATTGCGGACTGGCCGGCCCAACTGGACGTCACCGGCAGCCTGGGCGCAGACTTGAACGGCGACGGTTTGCCGGACCTGCTGGTGAACACGGTGAACCAAGGCACGTGGCTGTTCACGAATTCGCCCGCCGGCGGCCTGCGCCCGGCCGGCGCGCCGTTCAACCGCGACCGCGCCGGCATGTCCGCGGTGGCCGCCGACGTGGACAACGACGGTGATCTCGACCTCTACCTGGCCAACTACCGCTCGGTGACGTTGCGCGACGAACCCAACGGCAAGTTCGGCATCAAGCAGGACGGCGCCCGCCAGCGGATCGTCACCTACAACGGCCGCCCCACGACCGCGCCGGACCTCGTCGGCCGCTTTTACCTGACGCCGACGGGGCCCAAGGAAAACGGCCAGCCCGACGTGCTCCTGCTGAACGACGGACTCGCCCACTTCACCCCGGTCAGCTGGACCGACGGCGCCTTTTTGGACGAAGCGGGAAAACCCCTCGTCTCGGCGCCCTACGACTGGGGTCTCAGCGCCCTGTTCCGCGACCTGAACGGCGACGGCCGGCCCGATCTTTTCGTCTGCAACGACTTCGAGTCGCCCGAGCGATTCTGGCTGAACGAAACGACGTCCGGCGGCCCGGTGCGGTTCCGCGCGATCAGCCTGGCGGCATGGCGGAATTCGTCTGCGTTCTCGATGGGCGTGGACGCCGCCGACGTGAACCGCGATGGCCACGACGATTTCCTCACGCTCGACATGCTGAGCCGGGATCACCGGCAACGGAACTTCCAGGTGGATGCGCTGCCGACCAGCCACCACGAACCGGGGCGCTGGCTGGATCGGCCGCAGTTCTCGCGCAACGCCCTGTTCCTCGGCCGTGCGGACGGCAGCTACGCCGAGGCCGCGCGGCTCGCGGGCGTGGCGGCCAGCGAGTGGGCGTGGACGCCGCTGTTCCTCGACGTGGACCTCGACGGCTGGGAGGACCTGCTGATTTCCAATGGCCACGAGATGGACATGATGGACGCGGATGTTGCCGCGCGGGCCGAACAGGCGAAGGCCCGGCGCAGCCTCGACGCGCGTGGCCTGCTCGACCTGCGGCGGATGTTCCAGCGGTTCGCGCCGCCAAAGGCTGCTTTCCGGAATTTGGGCAACCTCGCCTTCGCCGACGTGAGCCGGGAATGGGGCTTCGCCACCGAGTCCGTGACCCAGGGCATGGCCCTGGCCGACCTCGACGGCGACGGGGATCTCGACGTGGTGGCGAACAACCTCAACGACGTCCCGGCGATCTACGAGAACCAGGCGACGGCCCCGCGCTTGCTGGTGCGGTTGAAGGGCGCCCGCGGCAACTCCCAAGGCATCGGCGCGCGCATCACGGTGCTCGGTGGGCCCGTGCCGGAACAATCCCAGGTGGTCATCGCCGGTGGTCGTTACCTGAGCAGCGACGACCCGGTGCGGTGTTTCGCCGCCGGCACCGCAAAGTCACTGACCGTCGAAGTGCGGTGGCCGGACGGGAAAACCAGCCGGCTCAAGGAAGTTGTTCCCGGCCAAACCGTGCTCGTGGACGAGGCGGCCAACCCAGGTGCCATGCTCTCCGCGGCGCCCGCGCCGGTGGCGTGGTTTGAGGATGTCAGCGCGCGCCTGAACCACTCGCACACGGAGACCGCGTTCGACGACTTCGGCCGCCAGCCGTTGCTGACCCGCAACCTGAGCGAGGCCGGACCCGGCATCACTTGGGCCGACCTTGAGGCCGACGGCGACGACGACCTGATTATCGGCTCGGGCGCCGGCGGCAACCTGGGTGTCTTCCACAATGCCGGCGCGGGGAACTTCGTGCGCGCCACCAACGCACCGCTCCTCCGGACCACCGCGCGCGACCAGACGACGGTGCTGTTCCAATCCGGCGCGCTGCTGGCCGGCCTGAGCAACTACGAGGATGGGCAGACCAACGGCGGTCCGGTTCGCCTGGTGGACCTCGCGCGCAACGTCAGCGGCGAAGTTCTCGCCGGGCAGGCCTTCAATGCGGGCCCGCTGGCCTCGGCCGACGTGGACACAGATGGCGCGCTGGAACTTTTCCTCGGTGGCCGTGCCATTTCGGGCCGCTATCCGGAAGCTGCGCCATCGCTGCTGGTCAAGGTGGTCGGCGGCCGTTTCACGGTGGTGCAACGGTTTGAGCAAATGGGCGTGGTCAACGCCGCGGTGTTCACCGACGTAGATGCCGATGGCCGGCCCGACCTGGTGATCGCCGCCGACTGGTCGCCGTTGCGAATCTTCCACAATGACGGCGGCCAATTCACCGATGTGACCGCGGCGATGGGTCTGGCCGACACCGCCGGGTGGTGGAATTCGGTCGCGGTCGGCGACTTCGACGAAGACGGCCGGCCCGACCTGCTCGCGGGCAACTGGGGCTGGAACAGTTTTCCCGTGCCGCGCGCGCCGCTCGACGGCGTCGAACCGTGCGCCACCAACCGCCGCCGCATCCATTGGGGCGACCTCGACGGCAACGGCGTGGCGGACGTGATCGAGTCCTACTTCGGCCCCGACGGGCGCGAGCTGCCGTATCGCAAATTCGACGCCGCGGCCAACTCGCTGCCATTCCTGCGCGAACGTTTCGCGAGCCGGGGTGATTACGGTGCCGCGACGTTGGCGGAGATTTACGGGGACGCCTTGGCCAAGCTGCCCGTCCGCGAAGCCGCGTGGTTCGGCACCACCGTATTCCTCAACCGGGGTAGCCGGTTTGAGGCTCGGCGTTTGCCGGTCGAGGCGCAGTTGGCGCCGACGTTCGGAATCGCGGTGGCAGACTTCGACGGTGACGGTCACGACGACGCCTTCCTCGCGCAGAACTTCCACGGAGTGAGCCCCGATGAAGCGCGCCAGGACGGCAGCCGCGGCCTGTTGCTGCGCGGTGATGGGCGAGGCGGGTTCACTGCCACCGCCGACACCGGCGCGACCGTTTACGGCGATGGGCGCGGCGCTGCGGTGGCCGATTTCGACGGGGATGGTCGCACTGACTTGGCGGTCGGCCAGAACGGCAACCAGACGAGACTGTTCCGCAATGTGGCCGCCCAACCGGGCCTGCGGGTCCGCCTCGCCGGGACCGCGGGCAATCCGGACGGCATCGGCGCGCAACTCCGCCTGTTTGCCGGCGAACGCGGCGGCGCCATGCGCGAACTGCACCAAGGTGGCGGCTACTGGAGCGTGGACAGCCCGACCGTAGTGCTGACCCACGCCGAGCCGCCAACCGCGCTGGAAGTGAAATGGCCCGATGGCGCCGTGAAGCGGTATCCGCTCACGCCGGGCGTGAAACAGATCACGGCCAAACCCGACGGCACGGCGGAAACCCGATGAAAACCTTTTCGCGCAGCGGTGTTCACCCAGGCCCAGGTGGGTTGAGCATCCCACCGGGGCAGGCGCACGCGGCGACGCGCCAAAGCGGTGGCAAGCCACGCGCACTCCAAGACGCTGCCGCGTCGACCAACGCCACGCTGTCCGCGCCCGTTAGGATCGTGAAGTCATCTGGCGTGGTCGGACGGCCCCCGCTCCCCGGGGGAGAAGGTTGGGGTGAGGGCGGGCCAGCTTCGCCAAGTTCTTCGACCTGGAGCCTCACACTCCTTTTTTTCCTCACTTTCATTCCCGACCTATTGGCAGCCCCGACGATCCGCCCGCTCACGGTTCCGGCGGACGGCCACCCGGGTTTCTCACTGCTCCCGCCGGCGACGACGGGCATCAGTTTCACCAACTTCGTCCCCGAGTCGCGCCACCTCACCAACCAGATCTTCTTCAACGGCGCCGGGGCAACCTTCGCCGACGTGGATGGCGACGGGCGTTGCGACGTGTTTCTCGCGGGCGCCGGCGGGGCCAGCGCGCTCTACCGCAACCTGGGTGGCTGGCAGTTCACCAATGTCACCGCGGCCGCCTTCCCGGAGGCGAAGCTTGCCGCGTGGGACGCGACGGGCTGCGCCTTTGCGGATCTCGACGGCGACGGGGATTCCGACCTGGTCCTGAACACCCTTGGCCAAGGCACCCACCTCCTTTTCAACGACGGCCGTGGCCGGTTCGCTGCGCGCTTCGCCCCACTGAATCCCGGACGCGGGGCGATGACCGCCGCGCTGGCCGACGTGGACGGCGACGGTTGGCTCGACCTTTACGTCGCCAACTACCGCAAGGACGGGCTCATGGACCGACCCAATGCCCGGGCGGTCTTCAAGGTCGTGCGCGGCCGCACGGTGGTCACGGCGCTCGATGGCCGGCCGACCACGGATGCCGACCTGACGAACCGGTTCCTCGTGAATGCGGCGGGCGGCATCGAGGAACTCGGGGAACCCGACGCCCTATTCCGCAACCTTGGCGGCACCAACTTCGTTCCCGTCTCGTGGACCGGCGGCGCCTTCGTGGACGACACCGGAAAACCGCTGGCCGAACCGCCGTTCGACTGGGGCCTGACCGCGATGTTCCGCGACGTGAACGGCGACGGCCGGCCCGAGCTGTATGTGTGCAACGATTTCGAGACGCCGGACCGCTTCTGGCTCAACGAGTCGAAGCCCGGCGCGATCCGCTTCCGCGCCGCGCCCCGGAACACGTTCCGGCACACGAGCCGTTTCTCGATGGGCCTCGATTTCGCGGACGTGAACCGCGACGGGCACGACGACCTGTTCACGCTCGACATGCCCAGCCGCGACCACGTCACGCGCCTGACCCAGGTGGACGACATGCCCACGAGCCTGCTCCTGCAGCGGTTCGACGCGTTGGCCCGGCCGCAGTTCGAGGCCAACACGCTCCAGCTTTCCCGGGGCGACGGGACGTTCGTGGACGCCGCGGCCATGGCCGGCCTGATCGCCGCCGACTGGGCGTGGTCCGCTGCGTTTCTCGACGTGGATCTCGACGGCTGGGAAGACCTGCTCATCACCAACGGACAGGAGCGGGCCGCCCGCGACGCCGACATAGCCGCCGAACTGCGTCGCTTCCGCGCGGGCGGGCGGCGCACCGACGCGGAGATTTTCGAACAGCGGAAGAAGTTCCCCCGGCTGGCACCGCCGAACCTGCTGTTCCGCAACGAAGGCAGCAGCGCGCCCAAAGGCCGGGGCCTGACGGTGCCCCGCTTCCGCGAGGTCGGCGCGGAATGGGGCTTTGCGTTGCCCGGCGTGTCGCACGGATTTGCCTTCGGCGACCTCGACGGCGACGGCGACCTCGACGTGGTGGTGAACAATTTCAACGCCGTGGCCGCCGTGTATCGCAACGAAACCCCGGCCCCGCGCGTGGCCGTTCGCCTGCGGGGCCACGGGGGCAACCCGCACGGAATCGGGGCGCGGGTGAAGGTCTTCGCCGGTGGCGAACCGGGCTGGCAGTCGCAGGAGGTCATCGCCGGCGGCCGCTACCTGAGCGGTGATGAACCGGTCCGGGTGTTCGCGGCGAAGGCCCCGCTCAGCGTCGAGGTCCACTGGCCGACCGGCGGTGTGACGCGGTTGGAAAAGGTATCGCCCAACTCCGAAGTCACGGTGAGCGAGGCCGACGCGGGCAAGGCCGTCGTCATGCAACCGCCCGGTCACGACGGCACGGTGACTTCCGTGGAAATCACCGCGGGATCACCCGCCGGTGATGAACTGTCCCGTCAGCCCTTGCTGCCGAGGCGGTTGGCATCGCTGGGTAGCGGCGTGACCGCCGCGGACTTCGACGGTGATGGCCGCGATGACGTCATCGTTCCCGGTCCGGCCGGGGGCGCCCTCGTCGTCCTGAGTCGGCGCCAAGACCAGTGGGTCAGGCTCACCAATCTTCCGGCCGCCCGGGACCAAACCTGCGTGCTGCCGCTCGGCGCGGACTGGCTGGTGGCGGAATCCAGTTACGCCGAACCGACGGTGGGTGGTCCGACCGTGCGCCTGCTGAAGGGCAACGAAGTGGTGCCAGCCCTGCCCGAGG
>JBIIUN010000380.1:0-5034 GCA_044339945.1 Kapaibacterium sp. (SeqCode) | reverse complement strand
GAGGTTCACGAACTGGTCGCCAAAAAGGAGGACGCCCCGCAATTTGCGGAACTGCACGAGTCGTTCGCTGCGGGGTTGGCGGCGTTCCAGAGTGGCGACCGGGAAGCCGCCCTGATGGCCTTCGAGGCGATCGCCGAACGTTGGCCCGATGATGGCCCGACCCAGTTTTACCTCCGGACACTGGCCGAATTGGGCGAGGTAACCGATTCCGGTGGCCGCGCCGGCGAGGTGGAACTGAAGGAAAAGTGAGCCGCCGTCCGCCGAACTGTTTGCCGAGTGGCAAACTGTGAAACTGGCATTATCTTGGCCGCCGTGAACACACCGGAGCTCCGTGTGATGATCGTCGATGACGAGCCCCTCGGGCGGGATCGGCTACGTAACTTCGTCGCCCGCGAGCCGGGGCTCACCTTGGTGGGGGAAGCCAGCGACGGCGAGCAGGCAGTCCGCCTGATCCGCGAATTGCTCCCCGATCTGGTCTTCCTCGATATCCAGATGCCCGGACTGACCGGCTTCGGGGTCCTTGATCAGTTGGGGGTCGACATCCCCCCCGCCGTGATTTTCTGCACGGCCCACGACGAATTTGCGCTCAAGGCGTTTGAAGTTCACGCCGTGGATTACTTGCTGAAGCCGTTCGACCGCGAACGCTTCCAGAAGGCGCTGGCCCGCGCCGGGGAACGGCTGCGCACCACGCAGCGCGACGAACTGTCCTCCAAACTGGCCGCCGTCCTCCAGCAGCTCCAGCCGGCTGCGCCCAGGGCGTTGGACCGGATTCCCGTGAAGACCAACGGCCGGGTCATTTTCATCAGCGTGCCCGAGATCGATTGGGTCGGCTCGGCCGACAACTACGTCGAGCTGCACGTCGGCACGCACAGCCACCTGATCCGCGACACGCTCACCAAGATGGAGCAGCAGCTGCCGCCGGATAAGTTCGTGCGCATCAGCCGGACCGCCATCGTCAACGTGGACCGCGTGCAGGAGCTGCAACCGCTCTTCCACGGCGAATACTCCATCACCCTGCGGACCGGGGTGAAGCTGACGCTGAGCCGCAGTCACCGTGACCAGTTGGCGCGGCTGGGGATGAAGTGAGCCGCCTCAGGCGGTCCGGCATCCGACCGACAGCAGCACGTTTGCCCACAGCGCTTGGTCGGCGGTCTGGATGGTGAGCACGTGGTCCGCGGACTCGACCGCCTTGTAGAAATCCCACTTCAGGATGGGCTCCAGTTTCAGCGGTGAACCGGCTTCGGCAAGAATCTGGCGGAAGTCGCTCCACACCGGCGGTTCGCCGAACTTCGCGTAGGAATCGTCGGCCGGGATGCCCATCGTGTTCACCGCGTCGATCGGCATCGCGCTCAGCACGGCCCGCAAAGCCTGCGACACGGTGATCACCCCGGGCGAGAGGTTCATCGAGATGACCGTTGCGTTGGGACCCTTCTTGGTCGAGGCGGGATAATTGCCGTCGGCGATCAGGATCTTGGCGTGATGGCCGGCCCGGCCGAGAATGGCGTTGATCTCGGGATGAATCAGGGTGTGCTTCAGCATTGCGCGAGGCTCGGAGACGTCGCCCGGCCGTTCCAAGCCGAAAGTGGGCCGGCCGGCGGCTTACCGGGAGATCCCCCGCTCGCTTGTGCGGATGAATTCCGCGAGGTGCTTCACCTCCGGCAGGGGTGGCAAGTCGGCTTCGATCCGTGCCAGCGCGTTGGCGTTGGTCAGACCTTCGCGGAACAGGATCTTGTAGGCTGAGGTCAGTGCCTTGATGGCCTCGGGACTGAAGCCATTGCGCTCCAGTCCGACCTTGTTGATGAACTTCATCTCGGCGGGATTGCCGTCGCCCATCATGAACGGCGGGATATCCTGCACGACTTTGGAGCATCCCCCGATCATCGCGTAACGGCCGACACGGCAGAATTGATGCACCGCGGCGAGGCCGCCGATGATCGCATGGTCATCCACCTTCACGTGGCCCGCGAGCGTGGCGACGTTGGACATGATCACGTGGCTGCCCAGTTGGACGTCGTGGGCGAGATGGACGTAGGCCAGGAAGTTGTTGTGGGAACCAACTCGGGTGGCGGTCGCCTCGATTGTGGCGCTGTGCACCGTGACGTATTCCCGGAACACGTTGTGATCGCCGATCTCGACGCGCGTAACCCCGCCCTTCCACTTCAGGTCCTGGGACCGCTGGCCAAGGCAGGCGAAGGGAAACACCTCGTTCTGCTCACCCAGCGTGGTGTGCCCGTCGATGACGACGTGAGAGTGAAGGCGGCAACGGTCGCCCAACCGGACGTGTGCGCCCAAGATGCAGTAGGGGCCGACTTCGCAGTCCGCGCCGAGCTCCGCACCGGGGTGGACGATGGCGGTGGGATGGATTTGGGTGGCCATGATCAGCGGTCCATCAGCATGAAGGTCACTTCGGCCTCGCTGACGACCTCGCCGTCCACGAGGCACTCGCCCTTGGCCTTGCCGATCTTGCCGCGCATCTTGGTCAGCGTGACGTCGATGATCAGGATGTCGCCGGGGCGGACCGGTCTGCGCCACTTCACGTCCTCGGCGGACATGAAGTAGGCGATCTTGCCGGTGCTTTCGAGCACCCGGAGCATCAGGATGCCGGCGACCTGTGCGATCGCCTCCAGCTGAAGCACCCCGGGCATGACCGGGTGGCCGGGGAAATGGCCCGCAAAGAAGGGTTCGCCCATCGTCACGTTTTTCTGGCCCACGATGTGGTTACCGTCGATCAGCGTGATCTTGTCCACCATGAGGAACGGCGGGCGGTGAGGGATGATTTCCATCACCTGCATGATGTCGAGCACCGGCGAACCGGGGGCGGGTGCCGGGGAAGGGGATTGGGGTTGTGACACGGGGCGGGCTTCGATGTTTGCGGGTCGGGGTTCGGACTTGGCGGGAACCTTTTCGGCGGCCGCGGCGGGTGGCGGCCCGAAGGTCTGGGCCTGTTCCAGCGGCTTGCGAATCTGGGCGAGGATGAGCTTGGCGAGCTCGGTGTTGGCGAAGTGGCTTGGCTTGACCGCGATCACGTGGCCGTGCAGGGGCCGGCCGACCAGCGCCAGGTCGCCGACGATGTCCAGCATCTTGTGCCGGACGAATTCCTCCGGGTATCGCAAAGGCTCGTTCGTGAGCACCGCGTCGTCGCGAATTACGATGGCGTTTTCCAGGCTGCCCCCCTTGATCAGGCCATTTTTGATGAGGAACTCGATCTCCTCGTAGAAGCAGAACGTGCGCGCGTGGCTGAGTTCCTTTTCCCAGGACTCGCGGGTCAGCTCGACCGAAAAAAACTGGGTGAAGCGGCCGGCCTTGTCCGCGCTGGTGCAGGTGATCTTGAACCCGTTGTGCGGGAAGATGGCCATCTGCGTCTCGCCGTGGTTGAACTCGATCGGCGCCGTCACCTTGAACGGTTCGAGGGTCTCCGCCTGCTGGAGGATGCCGGCCTCGCGCACGAGCCGGGCAAACTCGCGGGAGCTGCCGTCGGAAATCGGCGGCTCGTTGGCGTCCAGCTCGACGACCGCGTTGGTGACGCCGGCCCCGGCCAGCGCCGCGAGGACGTGCTCCACGGTGTGGAGCTTCACGGGCCCCTTCGACAGGCTGGTGGAGCGTTGCGTGTCCCCGACCAGGTCCGCACTGGCTTCCAGTTCGGGCTTTCCTTCCAGATCCACCCGGCGGAAGCGGAGCCCGGTCCCCGCGGGCGCGGGAACCAGCGTCATGTTCACCCGGTTGCCCGAGTGAAGCCCGATTCCAGCGAAGGAAACCGGCTGTTTCAGCGTTTGCTGCGACTGCGACACCCGCGTTTTGTAACGAATCGGGGAGCCCCGGGGCAACGGTCGCGTTCGTGCTGGCCGAATTATTTCAGGCCGCCAGCCGTTGGAGCAGCCGGTCGTGGATGCCGCCAAAGCCGCCGTTGCTGAAGACGCACACGACGTCGCCCTCCTTCGCGCCGGCCGCGACATGGTCGAGGATGCTCTCGACCGTGGGCAGGTAGGCGGCCGGTTTGCCGGCCAGGCGCAGGTCCTGCATGAGTTTGTCGGGATTCAGCCGCTCATTGGGCTGGAGCTGTTCCAGCCGGGCGACTTCGGCGACCACGATCTGGTCGGCCCGTTCGAGCGCATCCACCAGCTCGTCCTGGAAAATGTTCCGGCGGGTCGTGTTGGAGCGGGGTTCGAAAATGGCCCATAGCCGGCGGCCGGGAAACTTCACCCGCAGCGCCCGCAACGTTTCGCGGATCGCCGTCGGGTGATGCCCGAAGTCGTCCACCACCGCGATCCCGCGAACCTCGCCGCGGACCGTCATGCGCCGCTGCACGCCCTGGAACGTCGCGAAGGCCGCCTGGATCTGCGTGTCGGTCAGCCCGCAATGCCGGGCGCAGGCCGCGACCGCGAGGGCGTTGCGGACGTTCAGCTCGCCGATCAGCGGCAGTTCAAACTTGAAGGTGGACAGCTCGAACTCCGACGCGTCGGCCCGCAGGTGGATGCCGGTGGCGCGGACCTCGTTCGCCTCGCCGAGGCCGAAGCGCTTCACCGGACAGTGCTTCACGTTCAGCAACGACGTGAGGTTCGGCTCATCGCCGTTGACCAGCAGCAGGCCGTTGCGCGGGATCAGGTTGATGAACCGCTTGA
Source organism: Kapaibacterium sp. (SeqCode) (assembly GCA_044339945.1). GTDB lineage: Bacteria > Verrucomicrobiota > Verrucomicrobiia > Limisphaerales > UBA9464 > CAIWAH01. Next base: position 415 of record JBIIUN010000380.1, on the reverse strand, counting down.
ACGCCAGCTGGATGTCCGCAAGCGAGCCGAAGATGTCGGCGTGGTCCATCTCCAGGTTGTTAATGATCGCGACCTCGGGCAGGTAGTGGACGAACTTGCTGCGCTTGTCGAAGAAGGCGGTGTCGTATTCGTCGCCCTCGAGGATGAACCATTCGGAGTCCGTGAACCGCGCGCCCTGGCCGAGGTTCGCCGGGATGCCGCCGATGAGGAACGACGGGTTGAGACCCGCGTGCTCAAAGACCCAGGCGAGCAGCGACGCGGTGGTCGTCTTGCCGTGGGTGCCGGTGACCACGAGCGAACGTTTGCCGCGGATGAAGCACTCCTTGAGCAGCTCCGGCAGCGAGCAGTAACGCAGCTTGCGGTCCAACACGGCCTCGGCCTCGGGATTGCCGCGGGAAATGGCGTTGCCGATGAC
>JBIIUN010000623.1:0-2552 GCA_044339945.1 Kapaibacterium sp. (SeqCode) | reverse complement strand
TGGGCGAGGTTGGACTCGGCGTAGCCGGCCTTCACCGCGATGCCGCGCGTGGCGAGGAAGGTGGACATGGGCGGATAGATCACGTCCTGGTCGGAGCCGGTGACGTGGAAGCCGCGTTCCTGCATGGCGACCGCGGCACTGGCCATGGCGGTCCCGCCGATGCCGACGAAATGGACGCTCTTGAAGTCGGTGAGCACGCGGCCAGTTCAAGGTTCCGCGCCCAAAGTTCAAAGGGCAAAGTTACGCCTGCACGTCCAGCGCGATGATTTCACCCGGCTCACACTCGGCGAAGACCTCGAACGGCCGGCAGCAGATTTCGCAGTCGGTCGTGAACCGCTGCTGGGCGATGCTGGTGTCGATCAGCAGTTCCATCGCCTGGCCGCAGTAGGGACACTGGATGCGCTCGGATTCTTGCACGGGCTCAGGATAGCCGGGACATCGGCGGAAGCGACTTCTGCGGGCCAATCTTTGGCATCAAAGGGGAGGTGACGGCGCTGGCCTCATTTTGGCGGGCTGCGTAGGCTGGTGTGGCAATCTGCATGAAACGCATTCAGGCTTGGTTCCCGACCTTTCTCTACTGTGACCGCCTCCAGCGCGGCTCCTGGCAACGCTTCAACCGTGAGCTGCTGAAGGAGTGCCACCAGATCCGCGACTTCGATGAGGCGGGGCAGAAGTGGTCCGCCAAGAATTACCCCGGCGGGTTCACGAGCTACGGCTCGATGGACAAGCTGCACCAGTTCTCCTCCACGTTCATGGACTTGGAGCAACTCATCGACCGGCACGTGAAGGCATACGCCCGCGCGTTGGAGTGGGACCTGGGCGACCGCGGCCTGGCGATGACCGACTGCTGGCTCAACATCATGCCGCACCGGACGGCGCACAGCCTCCACCTGCATCCGAATTCCGTGGTCAGCGGCACCTACTACGTCGCCACGCCGAAGGGCTGCGCCGGCCTCAAGTTTGAGGATCCGCGCCTGAGCAAGTTCATGGCGGCGCCCCCGCGGAAGGCGAAAACCAAGCCGACCAACCAGCTGTTCGCAAACTACCCGGCCGAGGCGGGCAACGTGGTGCTCTTCGAGAGTTGGATGCGCCACGAGGTGACGGCCAACCCGGTCGAGTCGGAGCGGGTCAGCATCAGCTTCAATTACGACTGGGCCTGACCGCCGACCTGGTGGACTTGGGCCGGAGGCAGGGCCGCGCGGGCTCGCCAGCTTTGGCGACGCGTGATACGTTCCCGCCATGGACTTGCGCGGGAAAATCGTGGTCATCACCGGTTCCAGCAGCGGCTTCGGCGCCGCGGCGGCGCTGGCCTTCGCGGAATCGGGATGCCACCTCGTCCTCGGGGCCCGCCGGACTGACCGCTTGGAACAGGTCGCGAATGAGGCCCGTCGTGCCGGGGCGGCCTCGGTTCAGCTTCAACCGTTGGATGTCGCCATCACCACGGACGTGGAGCGTTACGCGGCCTGGGTCCGGTCGGTGCAGCCGCGGGTGGATGTCCTGATCAACAACGCCGGCGGCGCCCATGGTTTGGACCCCGTCGCCACCGGCCAGGACGCCGACTGGGAGGCCATGGTGCAGTCCAACTTCCTCGGCGTGCTGCGGGTCACCCGGGCGCTGTTGCCGCTGTTGCCGCACCATGCGGGCGCCTACATCCTGAACATTGGCTCCATCGCGGGCCATACCGCCTACGAAGGCGGAGCGGTCTATTGCGGCGTGAAGGCCGCGGAACGGATTGCCACCCAGGCCTTGCGCCTCGAATTGAACGGAACGGGCATCCGTGTCGGCTCATTGGACCCCGGCATGGCGGAAACCGAGTTCTCGCTGGTGCGCTTCAAGGGCGATGCCCGGCGCGCCGCGAAAGTCTACGAAGGAGCCATTCCCCTGAGCGGAGCCGATGTCGCCGCGGCCATGCTCTGGATGGTTTCGCAGCCGGCCCACGTCTGCGTGGACGAGGTGATCCTGAAACCGACCGATCAGGCGGCGTTCCACAAGGTATATCGACGCCCGCAAGCGTAGCTTGCCTACCGGACCAGCAGCAGGATCGCGGCGCCGACGGCGATACGATACCAGCCGAAGCTGGTGAACGTGTGGTTTCGCACGTAACCCAGCAGCCATTTCACGACCACAAACGCGGTGACGGCCGCCACCAGCGTTCCCAGCAGGATCATCGCCCAAGGTTCATGGGGCTCATGTCCCTTGAACGAATCCAGCGTCTCCTTGGCCCCGGCGGCAAGCAGGGTCGGGATGCCCAGCAGGAAGGAGAATTCCGTCGCCGCCGACCGGCTCAGCCCGAGCGCGAGGGCGAGCAGAATGGTTGTGCCGGAACGCGAGGCGCCCGGAAAACCGACGGCCAGCAACTGCCCGACGCCGACGGCCAATGCGATGGACCAAGTCACCGTTTCGGTGGCGGATCGCCCCCGCAACCCACGTTCCAGGCCGACGAACAGCACGCCGCCGATCAGCGTCGCCCAGGCGATGGGCGCGGTGTCCTTCGGCAGCTTCAGGCCCGCCTTCTTCAGGGCGAGTCCGCCAATGGCCGTGAGCACGAACGC
>JBIIUN010000234.1:0-7604 GCA_044339945.1 Kapaibacterium sp. (SeqCode) | reverse complement strand
CGTCGTGAAGGTGTTCACCAAGCAGAAGAGCAAGGTGGTCACCCAAGGCGGCTTCGGCCCCGGCATGGGGAATCCGATGTTCCGCGAGTTCTTCGGCGATGAATCTCCGTTCGGTCCCGGCGGCGGACGCCAGTTTCGGACGCCCACGCAGAAGGGCATCGGTTCCGGGGTCATCCTCACCAAGGACGGCTACATCATCACGAATAACCACGTCGTGGAAGGCGCCGACGAGGTGGACGTGACGTTGAACGACGGCCGGGAACTGAAGGCCAAGGTGATCGGCAAGGACCCGAAGTCCGACGTGGCGGTGATCAAGGTTGAAGGCAAGGATCTGCCGGCGATCTCGCTGGCCGACAGCGACAAGATTGAGGTCGGCGACGTGGTCTTGGCCGTCGGCAATCCGTTCGGCATCGGCCAGACCGTCACGATGGGCATGGTCAGTGCCACGGGCCGGGATGCCCGCGGGTTGGTGGACCTCGACTACCAGGATTTCATCCAGACCGACGCGGCGATCAACCCGGGCAATTCCGGCGGTGCGCTGGTGGACGCCCAAGGCCGGTTGGTCGGCATCAATACCGCCATCCTGAGCCGCAGTGGCGGCAACCAAGGAATTGGTTTCGCCATTCCGACCAACCTGGCCCGCGAGGTCATGGATGAATTGGTGACTCACGGCCAGGTGACCCGCGGTTACCTCGGCGTGCTCATCCAGGACATCACCCCGGGACTGGCGAAGGAGTTCAAGCTGGAGGATCGCAAGGGCGCCCTCGTGGGTGAAGTGACGCCGAAGAGCCCGGCCGCCAAGGCCGGCGTGGAGAGCGGTGACATCGTGGTCGCGCTCAACGACAAGGACGTCACCGACAGCCGGCACCTCAAGCTGGAGATTGCCCGCATCAAGCCGGGCGAATCCGCCACGCTCAAGGTGCTGCGGGAAGGCGAGACCAAGACGCTGAAGGTCAAGGTTGGGGAGCTGCCCGGGCAGCAGGAGCTCGCCAAGAACGACGCCGGCAAGGACGACGAAGGCACGCTCAACGGCGTGACGGTGTCGGACCTGGAACCGCGGATGCGCCAGCAATTCGGCGTGCCGCCGAAGGTGAAGGGCGCCCTGGTGACGCAGGTGGAGCCCGATTCCGCCGCCGCCGAAGCCGGGTTGCAGGCCGGGGACGTGATCCTGGAAATCAACCACGAGCCGGTGACCGGCGCCTCCGAGGCGGTGAAGCTCACCGAAGATCCGGCGGACAAAACGACGCTGTTGAAACTGTGGACGCGGGGCGCGACCCGCTTCGTGGTGGTGGATGAGTCCAGCCGGGGTTGACCGGCACGCTTTGGGTTAGTGTTCGTGTTCGTTGGGTTGGGACGCCGCCGGCAGGAAACTGTCGGCGGCGTTTTGCGTTGCCGCGGGGTGGTGTTAGCCTGCGACGCGTTAAACGAAACACCCCGTGAATTCACCGCATATCGAGCCTGCGTCCGGAACGGAAACCGGCCCCGCCCCCCGTGCCGCGACGAAGCCGCTGAGCGACAAGCAGAGCGAGCCCGACCACCGGCAATTGCGGATCGACAAGGTCGGCGTGCGGGGCCTGCGGTTCCCGGTGCAGGTGCGCGACAAGACGACCCACGCCCTCCAGAACACGGTCGCGACCGTGGGGCTGTTCGTGGACCTGCCCCAGGAATTCAAGGGCACCCACATGAGCCGTTTCGTCGAGGTGCTCAACGCCCACGGCGCGGTCATCCATGTCGCCAACATCCCGGACATGCTGATTGCCCTGCAGAAGAAGCTGCACGCCCAGAACGCGCACCTGGAGATGGAGTTCCCCTACTTCATGATCAAGAAGGCCCCGGTGTCGGGGAAGGAAGGCGTGGTGGATTACACCGTCCGTTTCGACGCCGCCATGGTCGGCGCCCAGCTCGACTTCCTGCTGACCGTGAAATGCAACGTCACGACGCTCTGTCCCTGCTCCAAGGCCATTTCCAAATACGGCGCCCACAACCAACGCGGCGAGGTCACCGTGCAGGTCCGGTCCGAGAAGATCGTCTGGATCGAGGACCTCATCGCTCACATCGAGGCCAGCGGCAGCAGCGAGATGTATTCGCTGCTCAAGCGGGAGGACGAGAAGGCGGTCACCGAGCGTGCCTACGAGAATCCGGTCTTCGTCGAGGACTTGGTCCGCAACGTGGCGTTGAAGCTGAACGCCCTGCCCGAGATCGCCTGGTATCGCGTCGAGGCGGAGAACTACGAAAGCATCCACAACCACAACGCCTACGCCTGCATCGAGAAGGCGTGATGTCGGGACGATGCCGACGGAGCGCGGATGCCCTCATCCGCGAGAAGGAATTCCAACGCCAGTGGGGCGCTGGAGCAACCCGCGGAACGGCGAGCCGAACGGTTCGATGCGGTCAGCGCCTGGGCCGAGGAGGTGCGCCAGGGTGGACACGCGGACGGGGGCGTCCGCGCTCCGCGCCAACGGCATCGTGCCGGCTGAGACGAGGGGCCTCATCGGTTGCCCAGTTACCGTTCCTTGGCCTGTTCCTCGACGAAAAGGGCCACGGCTTGGGCGCGGCGCTCCACGCCCAGTTTGGAGAGGATGACCGTCATCTGGTTGCGCACGGTTTTCTCGGAGAGGCCCAGCACATCGGCGATTTCCTTGTTGGTCCGGCCTTCCGTCACCAGGGCGAGAACCCGCCGTTCCGACGTGGAAAGACCGGCCAGCCGACCGCCGCCGACGTTGGCCGGCGGCCCGCCCAGCACCAGTGGCCGGATCTGCGGGTGCAATACCTGCTGGCCGGCGGCGATGGCCACCAGGGCGGCCACCAGCGCATCGGCGTCGCTGTCCTTGAGCAGGTAGCCGTCCACGCCCGCCTCCAGGGCGGCGAACACCTCCACCGGTTCCGCAAATGACGTCAGCATCGCCACGCGCGGGGGCGCCGGCAGCGCCTTGAGCGCGCGCACCAGCGTCGTGCCCGAGCCGTCCGGGAGTCGCACGTCGAGCAGCACCACGGCGGGCCGATGCGCCAGGACCGCTGGCAGCACCTCCGCCACGGTCGCCACCGCGCCGACGATGACCAGGCGCGGATCGGCGCCGAGGATGGCGTTCAGGCCGGCGCGGACGACGGCGTGGTCGTCCACCAACAGTAGCCGGATGGGAGTCGGTTGGGGATTCATGGCCGGGCGTTCAAGGGGCGGGCGAGATGGTTCCTAGGACCTCCGCGGGCAAGCCGGTCGGCAAGGCGACCCGCAGCGTCGTGGGCCCGCCGATGCGGGAGTCGAGCGCGAGTGTTCCGCCGCACAGGGCCGCCCGTTCCGCCAAGTTCCGCAGACCCTGTCCGCCCCGCCGGGGTGCGGCCGGATCGAACCCGGTCCCGTCATCTTCGACCTCCAGGACCAAGGCCTCGGTGGTGGCCGCCAAGCGCACCCGGACCTGCCGCGCCAGCCCGTGGCGCCACGCGTTGCTCAGGCCCTCGCGGACCATCTGCAACAGGTGTTCGCCGGCGCCCGGGGGCAATCCCGCCAGCGCTTCAGCCGCCGCCTCCACGGTTACCGTGACCCCGGTCTGCCGGGCAAACGCCTGGGCCAACCCGCGGAGAGCCGAGCCCAGCTCCGGGCCCGTCAACTCACGGTGGCTGGGCCCACTCAGGAAGGTCCGCAGCTCGGTCATCGCGGCGTCCAGTTCCGTCACCTGCACGCGGAGTTCCGGGGCGGGCACCGGTTCGCCTCGGTCGGCCGCCTGCCACGTGCGCCGGGCGTGAAGCGCGGCGGCATAGAGGCGCTGCAACACGGCGTCGTGCAGGTTGCGTTGGAACTGCGCCCGGGCGGCTTGGACCGCGTGCAGGTCGTCCCGGGCGCGGGCCAGTTCGGTGCTCTGCTGTTCCGCCACCCGGCGCGCCACCCGGTCACGTTCGCGGCCCAGGCACCAAAAGCCCACCGTGACGCCGGCGGCCAGGCTGGCACCCCCGCCCAGGGCCAGCACCACCGCCGCCCACCAGCGCAGCGAGCTGAGTTCCCACGCCGTCGTCGTGGCGAAGTCAAAGTGCCAGTCGCGCCCGTAGTAACGTTCCTTGCGGGTGGTCGTCAGATAGGCGCCGGCCGGCAGGGATCCCGCCAACGTGTCCCCGCTCTCGTCGCGGATGCGGACGGTCAACGCGGGGGCATTGCTGGGAAAGGACACGGCCAACAGCCGGGCGACGTCCAGGCGCCCCATGAGCATGCCCCGCAAAGCCATCAGTTTCGCGGTGGAGTGAGCTCCCTGCGTCAGATCCTGCGGCGTCAGTTCCGCTCCGTATTTCTGGCGGACTGTGGCCAGCACCTGCTGCCAGTGTTCCTGCGCCTTCTCACCGGTTGGAGCGGGGTTAAGGACCGGCACATAGACCCGAATCTGGTATGCGGGCGACGGTCCCCACACCGAACTGCCCCCGCGGGTCGTGGCCGGCCGGTCTGCTCCCCAAGACCACGTCAGCCGGTCGCGTTCCGGGGCGTCCTGGTTCACGTCCAGGCCCCACTGCGTGAACACGCCTGGCGCCGGCTGATCATGCTGGCGGACGAAGTGGTGGAACAGCACCGGGAAGGATATCCAGAACTCCGGCCGATCCGCGGGAAACCGCAGCCCAAACGGGGCGTGGGCGTGCTGCCGCGTTACGTTGGTGAAGTTGGTGCGGTTGTGGTCCAGTATGCAGTGCAGGAAGGCGAACTCGGTGAACGCCGGAAAGTTCAGCCACGGATACAGGGTCTCAACCTGGTTGGAGAAGGTCTGCCAGTCATGGGCGGCTCCGCGTTCCAGCGCCACCCGCAGGGCGATGAGGCCATCGCGATGACTGTCAAAGCGCAGCTTCACCATGGCGGCGAGGAGCCCGGCGTCCTGCTCCATGCGGGCGGCATCCCGCAGCTGGCCCTGCCGCGCAACGAGGGCGGTGATCGCCAGCGTCAGGAAACCCAGCAGCACCGCGACGCCCTGCGCCAGGGGTTGGCGGACGGCCGATCGCAGGTCGGACAGGAAATGGAACCAGGCGGCTTTCATGTCAGCGCAAGGCGCAGCCCGCCGAATACTCCCGCCTTCGCTGGCCTGACATTGCTTCCGTCCTCACGGGCTGGAGATAACGCGAATCCGCCGCCGCCCGCCAGCCGTGAACCGTGTCCGGGGCATTCCGGCAATCGGCTTGCCGAAATGTCCCGAAACCGCCGGGACAAAATGCCCGGGATTTCGGGACAGGTGTCACTTACGCGGGAGCGACGGGGCAGAGCATGATGGCATTGTTTTGACGTCCATTAGCCGAAAGCGATCCCCCATGAACTGTGTCATTCTGAAATCCCTCCGAACTGCCTTGGCTGCGGTGGCAGGTCATTTTGTCCTCAGCACCGCTACCGGCCAAACTGTTGGTTGGCATGACAGCATTGATGTGCACCACACTCAGGCACACAACCGTGGCAAGGGCATGGACCTCCGCAATCCAGCAGATCCCAAACCATTTGTCGTGGCGCTTGACCTGATGAATCCAACCGATCAGGGCCCCAGTGATGGTTCTCAACGATTTAGTTCGGCCTATGTCAACAGTGCCCTGCAAATTGCCAGCTCGCTGGGAGCCAACTTGGCCGTTTCGGTTCACGGTGCGGTCGCTGGTGGTTCACTGGATGTAGAATATGCGGACGCTCAGTCGTTTACCGAAAATGCGGTAACGTTCCTTTTTGAGGGCACGCGAGATTTTGGGTCACGCACGTATCCATTCCGGGATCAATTGGAGAGTTTGGCGCCAGAATTCAAGGTGACGGTGCAAAATATGGCCCAAACGCTTCGTGGGGCGGCACTCCATCGCGAGGTTGTCCGCCGCTACGGAACGCACTTTGTGTATGGTTACCGTGCGGTTGCCCGTATCCGGGTTGCGTTCCAGCTTAGGTTTGGCTCCACCTTCCAGGCGCGGACCTTCCGTGCTGACGTTAGCGCGAACAAACTAGGCAATAGCTTTGAAGCGCAGGTGAGCAGCGCTTTTGCCCGTAGCGGAAGTCAAGTGAGTGTCAGCTATCACTTCTATTCCTCCGAGGAGAGCCTGCCTCCCGACTTCGCGCCGAAGGGCGAGTTGAAGACGTTCCAAGAGTTTTTGGAATTAACGGAAAAGGCGACCGCTTATCTGGGTAGAATGTCTGCGGCAAAGTCCAAGGTGGATTCTTGGATCGTCGCCCCGCTGAAAAACGCTCCCGGATACATCCAGTTGCTTGGTGGCTTCAGTCCGGAGGATCATTTTGAGACGAAGTATGACGACTTTATACGAATCTATTCCGAGATTCGAGGAGCAAAAGAGCGTATGGACCTAATTGTCGATAACGATGCCAAAATGAGCTGGCTAAATTCCGCCGGGAAATCGTTCTTCCGAGCTACTCATCGTGACCTTGTGGCCCAACTCGACGGCTTAAACCAGCGTGCACTGGGGCATTTTCAAACGGGCGCGGAGCTGAAGATTAAAGACAGCGAACTGGCGGTGCTTCAGTCCTATAACCGACTGCCGTTTCCAACGATTCGCATGCTCCGCGGTGGAGACTCTTCAACCCCATGTTGTAATTACCGGATTGGTGAAATCGATGCGGGCCCAAACGACCTTGCTGTTGCTAATGCGTTTGGAGTCATCACTCATCAGTATAGCGATGGAACCATTTCTATCCCATCCGGCGACCTGCAAGTAGTCTACTACCCTGACTCCCTGTCGAAGTTTGTTGCACTTCTCGAAGCATCAAAGGATGCATTGGTGATTCATCCGAACGAATTCAATGGCGTGGTGGAGTTCGTTCGAGCCCGATTAAGCGAGTCCAAAGTTGCTGGCAGGGTTCGAGGTCTGTTTTTCTGTTATAGCGCGAAGGAGAACATCAGCCAGCTATCTGCGGTGATTCGGGACGGTGAAGGAGCCATTATTGAGACGACTCCTTGGCTGCCGCTGAATGACCAGGCAGGACGCTCGGTGGCCCCAGGCTCGGCAGACACCGCGCTGGCCGTTATGAAGCTCACTGGGGCGCTGGCGGGGCAGCCAGCGAGCTGGACGTTGCAGGTCACCAACGCCGGGCTCGAAACCGTGATCGGCACCCGCGTTCGTCTGCCTTTAGCAGCGGGGTTTGAATTCGTGAGTGTAACTGGTTCCCAAGGAATTGGTGGGTTTACCAATGGCGTGGTCGAATTTCAACTGGGGGCGTTGGGAGCCGGGCGGGCGGCCACCGTCACCCTGTCACTACGGAAACTGACGGCAAAACCATTGGCCTCTCCCGGCATCGCGGTCGCTTCCGTGGATAACAGCCAGCCCGAAATCACTCCGAACGACAACCAAGTTGAGCTGGCCGATGTTCGGACGGTCGCACCCAAACTTAACATTCTTCGCCCTGCATCCGGGACGGTTGAACTGTCGTGGGAAGCACCGCCCGGAATTCTCAAGGCTCAGCGGACCAGCAATCTGATGGGGGATGCCCTGTGGGTGGACGTTCCGGCCAGTTTTGCAGGCGATTCGGTTCAATCGGTAAGGCTGACGGTGGAAGGCACCGAAGCGTTCTTCCGGCTTTCACCAGCAACCGAATAACGTTTCCCAAACACCCAAACGAAGCCGGCGGCGACCGTGAGGTCCTGCCGGCTTTTCCCTGCGGG